>CAVHRT010000001.1:0-68994 GCA_963638355.1 Flexilinea sp.
GACAATTTCAGAAGCATTATCAAAAATTGAAAGTGAGGATATAAAGCGATATCTTGATGTGGTTGCGTTTTTGAATGATTATTATAAGTCGATAAAAAATGTAGCACAAGTGGTTCGTAGTGGTGGTCGTGTATGCTATGTTGTAGGAAATAGAAATGTAAAAGGAGTTCAAATTCCGCTAGATTATTTTACTGCTGAAATTTTTGAACAATGTGGATTTAAGTTTGAAACAACTATTGTTCGTGAAATTCCAAATAAGCGTATGCCGTCAAAAACGAGTCCATCAAATCAACCAGGTCAAAAAGTTAATACAATGGCAAATGAATATATTGTTGTTTTAACAAAACAATGATTGAATTTGCTTTATTGGCAGCATTTCATTTACAGAGTTGAAAGGATTTAGGTTAGAGAATTAAAAAAGTTATTTTGCTCTCAAGGTATAAAGTAGGGACGTGCCGTGGCACGTCCCTACAATTTTTTCTGACCAGAAATTTAGAAATCAGAAACTTTTCTAAATTCTAAATTCATAATTCTTAATTTATCTGATTACCAGATTCTTGCGCGTTTTTCTGGAGCAAGATACATGGCGTTGCCCTCGTGTAGTTGCCATGTGTCGGCAAAGGCGTCGATGTGGGGCAGAGTGCCGTTCACGCGCCAGCGACCGAGCGAGTGTGGGTCTTCTTTCACACGGCGTAGAATCTCTTCGTCGCGTGTGTTGTTTGCCCAAACGCCTGCGTAGGCCAAGAAGAAACGTTGTTCGGCAGTGAAACCGTCCATCATCTCTTCAATTCTGCCTTCTTCTTTTGCTTTTTGCAGTGCCACGAACGATACATTCAAACCGCCATTATCGGCAATGTTTTCGCCTAGCGTGAATGCGCCGTTGGCAAATACGCCTGGCAAAACTTCGATCTTATCGAAATAGTCGACCAAAACTTTGGTTCTTGCCTCAAAATTGACGGCATCGCTTTCGCTCCACCAGTTGTTCAGGTTGCCCTCTTTGTCGTAGTTGCGCCCTTGGTCGTCGAATCCGTGAGTCATCTCGTGACCGATAACCACGCCAATGGCACCATAGTTCACTGCGTCATCGGCATTCATATCGAAGAAAGGCGGTTGCAGAATGCCAGCAGGGAAGCAGATTTCGTTGGTGCTTGGGTTGTAGTAGGCATTCACGGTTTGCGGCGTCATGTACCACTCGGTTGGATCGGTTGGTTTGCCAATTTTCGATGTGGCATATTCCGTTTCGAAGCGTTGCACACGCTCGATGTTGGCAAAAAATCCATCTTCAGGATTGATTTCGAGTGCGCTGTAGTCGCGCCACTTGTCGGGATAGCCGATTTTCACAGTGAAAGCAGCCAATTTGTCGAATGCTTTTTGCTTGGTGCTGTCGACCATCCAAGTGTTGGCGGCAATGCGTTCGCGCAGTGCATCTTGCAGATTTGCCACAAGGTGAAGCATGCGTTCTTTAGCTTTTGGAGGGAAATATTTCTCTACATACATCTGACCAACAGCCTCTCCCATCGAACCATCGACCACGGCAACCATGCGTTTCCAGCGGGCTTTTTTCTCTTGTTTGCCCGACAATACGCGACCGAAGAAATCGAATTTGGCGTTCACAAAATCGTCGCTCAAGAAACTAGCAACACCGCTAATGTAGTCGCACGCCATGTAGGCCTTTAGCACGTCGATGTCCGCATTTTCGATGATTCCGCTCAATGCTTTTTGATATTCCACTTGGCCAACATTTACCGAATCAATTGCGCCCAAACCGATGGCAGCCATATAAGCTTTCACATCGATGGCTGGGCAGAGTGCTTGCCACTGGTCGACGCTCATCAGGTTGAATGTTTTGTACGGATCGCGCGAGGTCTCTTTGTCCATAAATGCTTTGGCCAATTCGGTCTCGAACGCCAAAACGCGTTGTGCCATCTGGTCCGCATCGATGTTAGCCAACTTATCGTAGCCCGAAAGGCGCATCAATTTGCTAAGCAGCACCAGATACTGCGCACGAATGTTTTGCATTTGTTCGTTGTCGTCGAGGTAGTAGTCGCGGTCGCCAAACAGACCCGATTGCCAAACCCAAGCGATGCATTGGCGGCTATCCATAGGGTTAGCCTCGCCAAACACGCCAAACAGCGGCGCTGCCACGCCATCGGCAGCCAGTTGCGCCAATTGCGCGGTCAGCTCATCTTTGCTTTGCATGCCGGCAATGTGTTGCAAGCGCGGTTGCAGCGGTGTTGCGCCAGCAGCTTCTATGGCTACGGTGTCCATACCCATGCGATAGAGATCACCAATTTTTTGTGCCACACTGCCTTTTTCGTTCTTTTTCTCCGAAAGTTCGGTAATTAAGCCTTTCAGCTGTTCTTGGTTGTTTTCGGCCAATTGGTCGAAACTGCCATAGCGCGAATACTCGGCTTTGAGCGGATTTTTCGCCATCCAGCCGCCGCAGGCATACTGATAAAAATCCTCCGTTGGCGATGCCGTGGTGTCCAAATTGTCGAACTGCACGCCCGAGGTCAACTTGCCGTTGCCACACGATGTAGCAACAAGTGCACTTCCAATCATAACTGCACTAACTAATTTTTTCATTTTACTTTTATTTTGAGATTGATTTTCTCTGAAAAATTGCGCTGCAAAGTAACGCTTTTTATTTCGTATTTCAAAATTTTTTTATCGAAAATCGATAAATTTCCGTATTCGAGATTTTATCGCTACTTTTGCACAAAGCAAAAATTAGACCACAATGGGCAAAAATAAGCTGAAGAAATTCGCCGAAATGGAGACTTTCGCGCATGTTTTCCAACTGTCGTACAACGAGTTAGCTGCTGGCGCCACCTTCCCGATGCGAGGGCGTTGGCACACCGATTTTTTCAAAAATCAGAATCCAATAACGCTCGAACTGGGTTGCGGGCGCGGCGAATACACGGTGCAGTTGGCGCAAAAATTCCCCGATCGCAACTTCATCGGCATCGATTTGAAAGGGGCACGCATGTGGACTGGCGCCAAGCAGGTGCAAGAACTTGGTCTCACAAACGCTGCATTTCTGCGCACGGGCATTAACGCCATTCAGCATTTTTTTGCACCCAACGAAGTACAAGAAATTTGGATCACTTTCCCCGATCCGCAGATGAAAAAACTCGGCAAACGCCTCGTTTGTGCCGATTTTTTGCGACTCTACAGCCAAATTCTCCCGCAGGGCGGCATCATCAATCTGAAAACCGACAGCAATTTTCTTTTCACCTATGCCGTGGCGGTGGCCGAATGCAACCAACTGCCCATTCTCTGCCGCAGTACCGACATTAGCCTAACGCACCCCGACGATGCGCTGCTCGCCATTCGCACGCACTACGAAACGCAGTGGCTCGCTCGTGGCATCAGCATCAAGTATTTGCGCTTCGCCATCGAGCAAAAAACGGAGTGGAAAGAGCCAAATATCGACATTCCTTTCGACGAATATCGCAGTTATGGACGCCAAAAACGCTCGTCATTGAGCGCTGGAAAGTGAAAAAAATAGCTGTTTTTCAACATAAATCCCCCATTTTTGCAAAAAATACACTTTTATAAAATGCTGGTAATCAGCAAGTTGAGAATTTCTCAAATTTTTTTGCAAAAAAGTTATCAACCAAAGAAAATAATTGCCTACCTTTGTGGGTGTATTACACAAAAATTTTTGTTTAACCTTTTAAAATCTCTTCGAAGATGAAAAAATTAGTTCTTTTCATGGCTGCAGCCGTTACGGTTGCTTTCGCTGCTTGCGGTAACAAAGAGTGCAACAAAGAAGAAGCTGCTGAAGAAGCTGCTCCTGTTGTTGAAGAAGTTGTTGTTGCTGAAGAAGCTGTTGTTGACAGCGCTGCAGTTGAAGCTCCAGTTGAGGAAGCTCCAGCCGAAGTTGTTGCTGAATAATTCACCAACACTACAGACATCTGGCCTATTTCTGAAAAGAAGTAGGCTTTTTTGTTATTTGCAGATATTTCTGTATTTTTGCAGACTGAATTTTGACCCTGAAAAATTAAAAATAGACCGAAGATGATTAGGCTTGCCGTACCATCTGATAGCAATTTGAAAGAAGAATGCGTGCTTTTTCTGCAGCGCATTGGCATTGATTTGCCATCGCCGAATGGGCGCACACACGCTTTGGCGCGCAATTTCCCGCTCGAGGCACTGCTTGTGCCAGAGTCTGAAATGCCGGCACTAGTGACTGGCGGTTGGTGCGATTTGGCCATTGTTGGCTCGCACCTTTTGCGCGAAAGCAAAGTTGAAGTCAAATCGCTGCGCACGCTCAATGTGGGGCGCCGCCGCTTGGTGATAGCTTCGCCCACGGGCAATCGCACGCCACACACATTGGCCACCGACATGCCAAATCTGCTCGCTTTTCATCTGAAAAAGTCGAACAGTCGGGCCAAAATAATCGCCAGCAACGCTGCTTGCACATTGGCCGAAACTGGCATTGCCGACGCATTTTTTGCTGCACTCGACCCGACCGACCTCACCGAGGCACGCGGTTTGCAGATAATCGAAAAGGTGGGCGAAACGAACGCGGTGCTCATTGCTGGACCGACATCGGAAAGCAACGACATAATAATCGACGAACTGCTGATGCGAATCGATTCCACACAAAATGCCATGGGCAAAGTGCGTGTAACACTGCAGGTGCGCCGCGAACTGTGCGATGCGCTGGTGAGCGTGATGCCGAGCATGCGCCAACCAACCGTTTCGGTGCTCGACGACGAAAATAACATGGTGTGGAGCATTATGGACGAAGTGCGTTTTTGGGATGTGGCTGCCACGCTCAAAGAAAAAGGCGCAACCAACATCGTATTGACACGCGTCGAAAAAGTTATCTTTTGATGACTAAATAACTGAAAATTAAGTAATTAGATAATTAAAAAAGTCTTATGCAAACAATTGACAAATTCAATTTCGCTGGAAAGAAAGCGATTGTCCGCGTCGACTTCAATGTGCCGCTGGACGAAAATGGTAACATCACCGACGATACTCGCATTCGTGGTGCGCTGCCTACTCTGAAAAAGATTTTGGCCGATGGTGGCGCCGTCATCATCATGAGCCACATGGGCAAACCAAAAGGCAAAGTGAACCCAAAAATGTCGCTTGGTCAGATTGTCGCTCCCGTATCGAAACAACTCGGCGTGGAGGTGAAATTCGCTCACGACTGCGCCAAAGCCGCCGAGGCTGCTGCCGCTCTGAAACCGGGCGAGGCTCTGTTGCTCGAAAACCTTCGTTTCTATCCCGAAGAAGAGGGCAAACCTGTTGGAATCGAGAAAGAAGATCCAGCTTACGAGGCCGCTAAAAAAGAGATGAAAGCGCGTCAAAAAGATTTCGCAAAAACGCTGGCTTCGTATGCCGATTGCTATGTGAACGATGCTTTTGGCACGGCTCACCGCAAACACGCTTCGACGGCTGTGATTGCCGACTATTTCGACGCCGACAACAAAATGCTCGGCTATTTGATGGAGAAAGAGGTTGCTGCCGTTGATGCAGTGCTCAGTAACATCAAACGTCCATTCGTTGCCATCATGGGTGGCTCGAAAGTTTCGTCGAAAATTGGCATTATCGAAAATCTGCTTGGCAAAGTCGATAAATTGGTGCTTTGTGGCGGTATGACTTACACATTCTCCAAGGCTCACGGCGGCGAAATCGGTACTTCTATCGTCGAGATGGATAAACTCGATGTGGCTCTTGGCGTTGAAGAATTGGCTAAGAAAAACGGCGTAGAACTGGTGCTTGGCAGCGATTGTGTCGCTACCGATGGCCTTGATTTCGCTACCATGACTGTAAAACCCGGTTCAAAAATCATCAACTGCCCAGCCAACGCAGTTCCCGCTGGAATGGAAGGCGTAGATGCAGGTCCAGAGAGCCGCAAGGCTTTTGCTGAGGCCATCAAAGGCGCTAAAACTATTCTGTGGAATGGTCCTGCTGGCGTATTCGAGTGCGACAAATTCTGCGACGGCTCGCGTGCCATTGGCGAGGCCATTGCTCAAGCTACAAAAGAGGGCGCATTCTCGCTCATCGGTGGCGGCGACTCGGTTGCCTGCGTTAATAAGTTTGGCTTGGCCGACCAAGTATCGTATATCTCGACTGGCGGCGGCGCACTGCTCGAAGCCATCGAAGGCAAAGTGCTGCCTGGAATTGCTGCCATCAAGGGGGAATAATCCTTCCCAGAAAAAATAATCGAACTGAGGTGCAAAACTCTTGCATCTCAGTTTTTTTATACCCTTTCGGGTATAATTCAGTAAATTTTCAGCAAAAATATACCTTATCGGGTATAATTTTGGTGCATTTTAGGGTCGAAAAAAGGCGTGCAGAGAGTTTCTACACGCCCTAGTTTTTTTCGGGATTGCGGTTATTCCACGACTCTGAAATTTTTCAATTCGTAGAGGGCTGGCAGTGCGCGCCCGTTGCTGTTGTTGAACAGTCCGCGGTTGGTCCAGCCGTCGATTATGCCCGTCCATTTGGCCTCGTTTTCTTCGGGGAACCAGTAGAAAAGTCCCGTAACTTGCTTGTATTTGCGCAGTCGGTTGACGAGCGTTTGGGTCATTTTGGCCTGACCAGCTGGCGTGGCGGGGTAGGTGGCGGTGAAGTCGTAGGTGGCATCGCTCGGATACCAATTGTTGTAGTAGCCGTATTCCACAATCATCACCTCTTTGCTGGAAAATTTTTGTGCGAGTGAATTTAGCGTTGTGCCGAGTGCATCGACGTTGCCATGCCAATGCGGGTAGTAACTGAGTCCGATGATGTCGTAGTCCACCGAGTTGTCGGCCATGCTTTGGTAGAACCAAGTTACGCGGTCGGTCTTTTGTGGGCGCTCGATGTGAAGCACAATTTTGGCATTTGGACAACATTCGCGGCAGGCTTTTCCAGCCGATTTCAGCAGGGTGGTGAAGTTGCTCATGTTGCTTGTGCTGCCGTCGGGCCACAGCATGCCACCAGTTATCTCGTTGCCCGTTTGAATGTAGTCGGGTGTGCAGCCAGCAGCGTTCAGTGTGTCGAGGACGCCTTTGGTGTAATCGTAGATTTTTGTGGTTAATTCGCTGAATGTGAGATCTTTCCATGCGGCTGGCTTGGTCTGTTTCACGGGGTCGGCCCAACCATCGGAGTAGTGAAAATCGAGCATAAATTGGAAGCCTGCAGCCTTGATTTTTTTGGCAAAATTCAGCACATAATCAAGGTCTTGGCACGAGTCGCTCTTGGTGTTTGGGTTCACAAACAGGCGCACGCGAATGCAGTTGAATTTTTGGTCGGCAAAGAGTGTGAGTGCATCCACGGAATTGCCTAGCGTGTCGCGATAGACGGCTTTTGCCTCTTCGTAGCGTGGCAGCAGCGAAAGGTCGGCACCGAGCACCAAGTTGTCGTCGTAGACCAACTCTGGCTCCTCTTTTTGCTGATCGTCCTTCTGTTCGGTTGGCTCATTTTTTTTGTTGCACGCCACCAACATAGCAGCAGCCATTGCCATTAAAAACAATTTTTTCATAGTCGTATAAATTTGAAATTTCCTCGATGAAATCGCGGTTTTTTGATGTTTATCGCATGTCGATTCGCTTCAGTTCCACTTCGCCATTTTCCAACAAGACGATTATCGAAGTCAGTTCTGCGGCATTCGGGCGAAGGTCGGTCTGTTTTGGCTCGGTTGGCGTGAAGGCGAACCAAGGATATGCTGAGCGTGTTTGCACGGCAGCGCATGGCCGAAAATCGTCGATGTTTACGCCAATTTTTGATGTTTCGCTAGTTAATTTTTGGTGATTTTCGAAATAGCGGCCCTCTTTGTCAGTTAAGATGATGCGAATTTGCGCTTCATCGTCAGTTTTTGCCGATAAAATGGCGATTTTGCAACTATCTAACTGATGTTGGCACAGGTCGATTTGCATGCCAGCGCCACCTTCGTAGTTTTCTTCGGTTTTCAGACGAATGGCATCGGGCAGATAGTCGATTTTTACGCCATTTCGCCAAATTATTTCGGTTGCGTCAATATCATTTTCGGCATTAAACGCGATGTGTTTGCCAACAATTGTGGTGTAGCAGTTTAGTCCCGTATAGTCCCACTGATGCGGCAAACCTGCGCAATCATCGGGAAAAGTGCGCACATTGCCATCGGTGTAGAGTGCGATGTTGTACTCAAAAATGCCGTTGGTTGTGGCGTTGGCGGGCAGCGTGGCGCTCCAGTTTATCGCATCTTTTTGGTCGAATTTCATGCGAATGGGGCGTCCCCATTTCATCTGACCAAACAGAACGATAGAATCGATTTCTTGTGGAGCAATGGCTTGAATATCAATTTGTTGCTCTTTGCCTGCTTGCCAACTTTTGGCGGCGTGGTTTGTGAGGTAGGGCTTGTCGCAATCGGTGAGCAGTTGGAAACTCTCAAAAAGTCCCAAATTGCCCATTTCATCGAGCGATTTTGCATCGATGCTGTCATTCAAAATCAGGTAAGTGCCGGGCGAAACCTTGAACGAATTGCGGTCGATTTGGCTTTCGCCGCGGACGTTCACGAGGCGACATTTTTCGTCGAGGTCGGGCAGCGACAGTTGCATGGTGTGGCGGTCGTTTTTGATGACTGCCACGGTGCGTTGTGGCGAATTGTGCTGACGGAATGGATTGTTCACCACCATGGCATCGGGATAGACCTCGAGCCGCCAAGCACCATCTTTTATCTTGTCGATGAAATAGGCTCCGCTGCCGTCGTATTTTACTACGGGCGATGAGCCGCACCCTGCAACTTGCGCCAATTCATCGAGGTTTTTGGGCTGTTCGTCGGTCGAGTTTGAATATGCAAAAATGGTGTCGCAGTTGAGCAGACTCAGATTTTTTGTGGCATCGACTTTGAAATTTTCGAATGCTGAATTTTCGGGATAATCGCCAAAACTTTCACCCCTTTTTATGTGGCGGAATGCCTCGGCTGCAATGCGGTAACTGATGGCTTTTTGCGGCGTGTAGGCGATGTTCAGAAAGTGTGTGTTATAATCGGTATTGGCGTGCGCAATCACTAGCGGATCGTAGGCAAACATAGTGGCCCATTGGAAACCCGCCTCGCGAAACGACCGTGCCATGGCTGGATACATGTAACTGTCCAAAATGTCGGCGGCATCGAACTCGTAGACCACGCGTGCTTTGTTGGCAAATTTTTTCTTATCGACAAAAGGAATGGTGTAATGCTCTACCAGTGGAAGAAAATTCTCGGTGCGAGCGTGCCCACTCACCAGTCCGCTTGGATACCACTGAAAAGTTACGCCATCGATTTTTGCTGCCAAATAACTGTCGATCATCGAGGCATTTTCGGCTACGTTGTAGAAAATTGGCTTTTGGCAACCCGCTTTTCGTAGTGCTTTCACCATTCGGTTGACGTATGCTGTGAGCTGACGGGTGCGGTCGGGTGCGGTTTGGCTTGGCTCGTTGTTCACCTCTATCGCCACAATGTTGGGGTCGGCGGCGTAGGTGTAGCCCGTGTACGGATTGCGATGTTGCATCAGTTGGGTGAGGTAGCGTTCGTGTGCAGCCACGGTCGCTTCGTCCCAAGTGGCTTCGTTTTTCGCGATTTTTGCCGAAAATCCTGGCAGTGAGCGGTCGTCGGGTTCGGGCCAGCCATTGCCCCAAAAGGCTATGCCAGTGATGAGCGTTTTAGCCCCGCGTTCGGCAAATTTTGCAATGGTATAATCGAGTAAATCTAAGTGGTCGTTGGTGAGCAAATTGCCCTTTTCATCGGAAATTTCCACGTCCCACACATGCACCCGAAAGGCGTTTGCGCCAAGGCGAGTCATGTGGTACACGTCGCGGTCGATGGCGGCTTTGAAGTTGGCTCCAACACGCTGATGCATGCGGTAGCCATGAGCAAATGGCATGCAATAGTTGAATCCGAAAAATGCGCACTCTTGTCCGTTGGCATCGCGTAAAACGCCGTTTTTATCGACCGAATAGTTTTGCGCCACGCTTGCCGAAAGTGCCAGCCCTGCGAGCAGAAATGCCAGAAAAGTTCGTTTCATATTATTTTGATTAAACGCTGTGAACCAAGCTCGATTGCAGAAAATCTGTCTTTTGTCCTTTGTTTTTATTCTTTAATCTGCTCGCAAAATTACTCAAAAACTTGCGATTTTCAACTTAAAAGCGCATTTTTCGACAAAAATGTTCGTTTTTTCTCCCGTTTTGTGTTCTTTCTTTTGAAAAATGTTTATCTTTGCGAGATTAAAAAGGTTAGCGGTTAGAGATGAAAGGTTAGAGGAGGGTATTGCAACCAAAAACAAACATGGACGTGGCATGCCGCGTCCCTACATCTTGCCGCAGATTTTTGTACTTTTATTTCACACTGATATGAAAACACTTTCAGGTCTCGATTCGGAGCGGTTCGAAATGCTGCTCGATGGCAAAAAAACGGAACTTACGGTGCTGAAAAATGCCCATGGTTGCGAGGTGGCGCTACTCAACTACGGCGCGCGCATTGTGTCGCTGCTGGTGCCCGACAAAAATGGCAAAATGGTCGATGTGGTCACTGGTCACGAGAGCATTGCCGACTATCTGACAACCGAAGAGACCTATTTTGGCGCCATCTGCGGACGTTATGCAAACCGCATTGCGCGCGGGCATTTTTCGCTCGATGGAAAAGATTACAATCTTGCGATAAACAATGGACCAAATTCGTTGCACGGCGGCGTGAAAGGTTTCACTTTTCGTGTTTGGGATGTGGAGAAATTGTCCGATGAAATGGCGGTTTTTCGACTCACTGCTGCCGATGGCGAGGAGGGTTATCCCGGCAATTTGCAAGTGGAAGTGCGCTACACTTTGACCGACGAAAACATCGTGAAAATCGACTACCGCGCCACTACCGACAAACCAACGGTTTTGAACTTGACAAATCACACCTATTTCAACCTTTCGGGCGAGGGCGAACCCACTGCCGAAGATCATATCGTTACCATTCATGCCGATGAATTTTTGCCGATGGACGACACTTCCATTCCGTACGGAAAACCTGAAAAAGTGGCGGATTCACCGATGGATTTTCGCACACCGCATGTGGTTGGCGAGCGCATCGAGGCGGACTATGAGCAGTTGCACTTCGGTCGTGGCTACGATCACACCTTTATCATCAAAAAAAATGCCGATGAAATGGCGGTTGCGGTAGAATGCGTATCGCCAAAAACGGGCGTAAAACTGACTGTTGTGAGCGATCAACCGGGCGTGCAGTTCTATTCGGCAAACTGGATGACGGGCAACATGCTGGGCAAACATGGTCATCGCTACCCAATGCGCGCTGCACTGTGTTTCGAGACGCAACATTTCCCCGATAGCCCGAACAAACCAGAATATCCGAGCGTGGTTTTGCGCCCAGGCGAAGTCTTCGAGAGCAAAACTGAATTCCGCTTTTCATTATCAATCTGAAATTTTCAATCTGAAATTTTTAATACCATGGAAATCGATTATGTACAAAGCCGTTTTTTGAAACATTTCGACGGCAAAGAGGGCAGCGTTTATGCATCGCCCGGACGAATTAACTTGATTGGCGAACACACCGATTACAACGGCGGATTTGTCTTCCCCGGTGCCATCGACAAAGGCATCGTGTGTGAAATTCGCCCCAACGGCACCAACACGGTGATGTGCTATTCCATCGACCTGAAAGACCGCGTGGAGTTCAAAGTGGACGACCCCGAAGGTCCGCGGGCTAGCTGGGCGCGCTATATCTACGGCGTGGTGCAAGAGATGAGAAAACGCGGTGTCGATGTGAAAGGCTTCAACACGGCATTTGCTGGCGATGTGCCGCTGGGTGCGGGATTGTCGTCGTCGGCTGCGCTCGAGAGTTGTTTTGCTTTTGCGTTGAACGATCTTTTCGGCGAAAATCGTGTGTCGAAATGGGATCTTGTGCTGGCAGGACAGGCCACCGAGCATAACTATTGCGGTGTGAATTGTGGCATCATGGATCAATTTGCAAGTGTCTTCGGACAAAAAGGCAAACTGATGCGTCTCGACTGTCGCAGTCGCGAGTTCGAGTATTTCCCATTCGATCCGAAAGACTACAAACTCGTTTTGGTCGATTCGGTGGTGAAACACGAACTCTCTGGTTCGCCATACAACGATCGTCGCCGTTCGTGCGAGAATGTGGTGTCGGCAATTGTGGCAAAATTCCCCGATAAAACCGTGGAAACGCTGCGCGATGCCGACTGGCAAATGCTCGATGCTGTGAAAAACGAAGTGAGTGCCGAAGATTTGAAACGCGCCACCTTCGTTTTGGGCGAAAAAGACCGCGTGCTGGCCGTTTGCGATGCGTTGAACCGCGGCGATTACGAAACCGTAGGTCAGAAAATGTACGAAACGCACCATGGCTTGAGTGCCGACTACGAGGTTTCGTGCGAGGAACTCGACTTCTTGAACGATGTGGCAAAAGCCGATGGCGTTACGGGCAGTCGCATTATGGGCGGCGGCTTTGGCGGTTGCACCATCAATTTGGTGAAAGACGAAATCTACGACCATTTTGTGGCCGATGTCAAAGAAAAATACAAAGCAAAATACGGAAAAGAGCCAAAAATCTACGATGTTGTCATCAGCGATGGCTCACGCAAAATTTGCTAAAAACCGCCATTTCATCGGAAAAAATCAGTGGTTCAGTGTCGCGGCATTGAACCACTTTTTTAGTGTCGTAACTTTTTGTAAATTTGCAATCTGAAAAAAGCAGAAATTTCAATGACAACCCTCGACATCATCATTCTTATTCCGCTGGCTTACGGTTTGGTGCGCGGATTTTTTCACGGATTTTTCAAAGAGATGGCTTCGCTCGTGAGCGTGGTGCTTGGCATTGTGGCGGCACGGCTCTGGGGCGGCGATTTTGGCGATTATTTTGTGGCGCAGTTTGCATGGAGCGAACAGGTGTCGCAAGCTGTGGCGTATTTCACGCTGTTTTTGGGTGTTGCGCTGCTGCTCAATCTGCTAGCATGGTTGCTTGGTAAACTATTTTCGGCGGCGAGCCTCGGTTGGCTCAATAAACTTGCTGGCGCAGTGTTTGGAACGTTGAAATTCGCTCTTGTGGTCAGCATTTTGCTCAATTGCTTTGCTAGCGTTAACGATTTTACCAAGTGGGTCGACTATGAAACGCTGCAAAAATCTGCCCTCTACGAACCGCTAAAAAATATCGCGCCCACAGCGTGGACTGGCGTGCAGCAGTTTGGCGTGCAGGAATCTGAAAACTAGAAATTAAAATTTAGAGATGAAATCAGCGAACGAATTTTCTGCTCTCGACTATAGCGGCTTTCCATCGCCGTGCTATGTGGTGGAGGAGTCGCTCTTGAGGCGAAATCTTGCGCTCATTCGGTCGGTGGCCGAGCGTGCAGGAGTTGAGATTATTGTGGCATTCAAGGCTTTTGCGCTGTGGAAGACTTTTCCGATTTTCCGTGAATACATCGACCATAGCACCGCTAGTTCGTTGGCCGAGGCGCGCATGGCTCTCGAAAAATTTGGCAGCAAAGCGCATACTTACGCGCCCATCTATACCGATCAGGATTTTCCGCAAATAGCCGCTTGCAGCAGTCATATCACCTTCAATTCGCTTTCGCAATATGCACATTTTGCGGAGCAGGCACGTGTGGCGGGTGTTTCGTGCGGACTTCGCATCAATCCCGAATTTTCTGATGTGGAGACTGCGCTCTACAATCCTTGTGCGCCTGGTTCGCGGTTGGGCGTTACGGCCGATGCATTGGGCGATCAGCTTCCCGAAGGCATCGAAGGACTGCATTTTCACACGCTTTGCGAATCTACTTCGTACGATTTGGAGCGCACCTTGGTTGTGGTGGAGCAGCGTTTTGGAAAGTTTTTCAGTCAGATAAAATGGCTAAACATGGGCGGCGGACACCTGATGACGCGCGCCGACTACGATGTGGAGCATTTGATCGCGCTTTTGCAAAATTTCCGCCGAAAATATCCCAATCTCAAGATTATTCTCGAGCCTGGGAGCGCATTTGCTTGGCGCACTGGCGTGTTGGTTTCGACTGTGCAAGATGTCGTGGAAAATCACGGTGTGCGCACTGCCATGCTCGATGTGTCGTTCGCTTGCCACATGCCCGACTGCTTGGAAATGCCCTACAAACCTGCCATCGTTGGTGCAACCGATGCCGTGGCGGGCAAACCTACTTACCGCATGGGCGGCAATTCGTGCCTGAGTGGCGACTACTATGGCGATTGGAGTTTCGACCACGAACTGCAGCGCGGCGACCGCATCGTCTTCGAGGATATGATTCATTACACCACCGTGAAAACTACAATGTTCAATGGCGTGGCGCACCCCAGCATTGCCATTCGTCACTGCGATGGAACCATCGAAATGTTGCGCCGCTATTCTCCTGATGATTATTTGGAGAGGATGGATTGATTTAATTACCCAATTTCCAATTATTCAATTGTCTAATTGTTGGGTGGATAAATGCGGTTCTTGTTTAGATTGAGTCTAAATAAGCAATCGGTGAATTCTTCCGATGAAATGGCGTGTTTTTTAATTTTTTGCGAAACGGATTTGTTACTGATTTAGTAAATTTTAACAAGTCGTTTTAGAGCCATAAATCGCCATATCATAATTCTAAATTCCTAATTTTCAGCGTGAATTGGTCTGTGGGCGGCGCGGCGGTTCTCTTTTTCAATTTCGGGGAGAAGGGCGAGCGTGTCGGGCGTGAAGTAAGCTTGCGCAAAACGCTCCCAAACATATTGTACCGCCATGGGCGAAGGGTGCACCATGTCGTCGGCAAAAAAGCGGTAGTCGCGCAGTTCGTCCAACACTATTTCGTAGGCTGGAAAATAACGCACACCTTCGCACTGTTGGCAGAGTGCCTCGGTGGCGAGCAGCAGCGTGGCTTTGCTGGTCTGGTTTTCGGTGGCGGCGTAGCGTATGGGGCTGACCGAAAGCAGAATTTTTAGCGCGGGATTTTCTTTTCGCAATGCGCCGAAAAGTGCGGTGTAGCGCGCCACAATCTCGTCGATGGTCAGGCGGCGGCGCACAAAAAGGTTGTTCGGCACTTTGTGGCAGTTAGCCACAACAATTCCATTGAATTCATACACCCAAGCGGATCCAAAAGTGATGGTCAAAAGATCCGTTTTCTTCAGATTTTTACTTGCCAAAATGAAGCGCTCGTTCATCTTTTCGAGTGCTTTTTCTTTCGATTGATCGGAAAAACTGCCGTGGTGTAACCAACTGTGCCACAGGCCGTTGTGCTGAAAAAGCTCGTTAGCGGTGAATGGCTTGCCCGATAGCAGTCGCTCGAGGGCTTGCGCTATCGACAGCGGATTGTAGAGCACGCCAAACGGGTTCATGTCGACTTGGAAACGATGGTCGATGAGCCGTTGCCCGATGTTTTCGGCAAAGCAGGAGCCAAGCAGCAGAAACGTCGTGTCGTGCGTGATGAATGGTTGCGGTTTTATGGGAATGATGGTGCGGAAATCCACGGAGAATTAAGAATTTAGAATTAAGAAGAGCTTTTCAGCCATATTCAATTTCAGTTCGCCACTTTATGAACTTTATAAACTTGATGAACTTTTTTACTCTAGCGGAATTTCCACGACTTGCAAATTGGCATCAAGGCCATAGACGATGGAGTCGGGCGCAAAGGTGGGCGAGGCGAGGCTCTGCGCTGCATTCAATTTTGGATACGGCACATGACCCAACTGCAGCATGGTGGCAAAAAGCGTCATCGACGAGGTTTTGCTGCGTTTGTTTTGCTGCAGATTTTTTATTTCCGAAGGATATTTGCGAGCGTAACTGTCTGAATACCAGACGATCGTCGGCACATGAAATTCGTAGACGCTGCCGCTGTAGGTGCCGTGAAGTAGCATGTGGCGGTCGTCGTCGAGCAGATTTTCGCCATGGTCGCCAATGTAGAGCAGCAGGCATGGGCGCTCGGTTTTTTGCAGCATGCTGATGGTGCTGTCGAGAAAGAAATCGGTGTAACGAATGGCGTTGTCGTACGAATTCACAAGAATGTTGCGCACTTCGTCAATCAGCACATTTTTGTCGCGATTGATGGTGGCTTCGCGCAGGTTCATGGTGAGCGCTTCGATGTCGGGGCGCATGTTCAAATCGGGTAGAAAGGCGGTGCTATCGGCAGGGTAGCGACAGTTGTATTTGTAGTGGCAGCCCAGCGAGTGCAGCACAACGAACTGTGATTGCCACGCTGTGTCGAGCAATGGTTGCAGATAGTGCAGCAAATTGATGTCGTAGCATTCGTCGCCCGACGGAATGTAGTGTGTGTAGTCGCAATTGCCCGAAATGCGCATCAGAAATTGATTGCCGAAACTCTGGTCGGCTATCCAAGCGGTGGCGTAGCGCGCTTCGGCAAAGGCTTCGGGCAACGATTTTTGATGAATGTAGTCGGCTGCCGTTTGTGGCGTGGCGGGCGAAAGCATCAGCGGAACCGACACAGTAGTGAGATTTGCAACTGCATACACGCTATCGAACGAAATTAGATTCGTGCGCTGTTGCAGCCGTGGCGTGGTGTTGCGTGGGTAGCCGTTTATGCCGAAATTGCCATAGCGCGCCGTTTCGCCAATCACCAGCACTATGGTTTCGCCTTGTGGTGTTGCGGTGGGTTTTATTCCGAAGGAGAAATTTTCGAGTTGTTGCGCTGTGGCATCAATTTGGTGGTGCAGTTGCACAATGTCGATGGCGTGGTGCAGCATGTTCAGCGGTTGCACGCGTGTGACTACGCCCTCGTGGCGCTCGTTGTGTATCGGGAAAACGAGATGATGCCGTGCAATGCCATCGCTGCTGATGGCGCCAAAAAGCATTATGCCCATCAAAAGTTCGGCGGAACCAAGAATGCGTCTGCCACGATGGCTGAAAAGTGGTGTTTGGTTGTCTATCTTGTTGAAAATGAGCCAAAAATAGCCGCCAAACAACATCAGCGCAAGTACCGCAATGGGCCAACCGGTGGAACAGAGTTCGAGAAATTCGCCTGGTTCGGCAATGAAAATGGTGTTGACAAACAGGAGCGATGTTGTGGCGTGATAAAGTACCAAATGCACAGTCTCGACCAAGCCTGTGAGCAGCGTGATGCTGTGAAAAGTGAAGAATGCTCGTGGGCGCAGCAGCAGTGCGGGCAACAAAAACCACATGGTGCCGCAAAGCAGGTAGAGTAACCGCATTGGCACAGAGCCAAGGTCGGTGGCAATGATGCTCGCTAGCAGATAAGGCGCAAGTATCAGCAGCGAAAGTGCTGCGCGCAAAGGTCGTTGTTGCTTATCGGTTTGCATTCGCTTATCGGTTGATAATCAGAATTTTAGTGGTTTCGTGCTGTTTGCCGTCGGGACTGAAGCACATGGCCAGATAGATGCCCGTTGCCACGCGTTCGCCATTGCTGCGATTGCCATCCCAAGTGGCGATGCCGCCATTCGAGATGGTTTCGTAAACCACATTTCCTGCGATGTCGGTAATCTTCACTCGCGTGTCGGTAACCAAGCCTGTGATGGTGATTACGCCAGTGTAATCTTCGCGAACTGGGTTGGGGAAGGCGTGTACATTTGTGAATTGCTCGTTGCCTTCGTTGGCATCCGATTGGTACGAAATCAAGCCATTGCCCGTGCCGAAAAATACTTCGCCCGTCTTGTCGTTTATGCCAATGCTGATGATGTTGTCCGACAGCAGCGGACTATTTTCGCTGGTGAAATGGTGAATCGTTTCCAATCCATCGTCTGAAACTAGGAAAACACCACTCGCTTCGGTGCCAATCCATTTGCGGTTCGAACCATCGACGGCAATGGCGTTTATCTGAATGCCATCGAGCAGATAGTCGGCTAGGTTGGTGCCATCGTTGCGCGGAATTTTCACACGCGAGCAGATGAACCCGTCTTCGAAGGCTTTCAGTTGATTGCTCAGCACGCAGATGCCATCGGTAGAACCAATCCAAAGGCGATTGTCTTGATCTTGCGCAATGCAGCGGAAGTTGGTTGGCGCATATTTGTTGCCGTCTTGGTCGGTAAACGATTTGAAATAGCGCGTAACATCGTCCGAAGTTTTGCTCGGCGTGCCGTTGTCGTAGAATGTGAAAAGTGCAGTCGTAGAGCCACTTTGTTCGCGTGGAATCAGCACCCATTTTTGGTGCGTATCTTGGTTCGAAATGATGATGTCTTGCGCGGTCTCGATTTGTTGTAATCCGCTGAAATTCAATGCTCGGATTGTTCCATCGGGTTCGCGGTATTTTATCAATTTCACGGCACTCGACGATGGCATATTCAGAAACCACAGATTGCCCTCTTTGTCGTAGGTCAGACCATCGAGTCGATGATAGCAATAGTAGGCACTTTCGGGTTTTCGCTGCGGGTAAATGGTTTCTACGTCGCTATTGTCGGCATTGTAGAGTTTGTATGGCTGGTCATCGCGAAATTCGTAAAGTCCCATGCCGTATGCTGCCACAAAAAAGTGCTTTTTGTCGCTTGGGTCGATGGCAACATCAACGAAATCGGTGGCGTTGATGTAATTCGATGAGTGATCTTGCTTGGTGACGGTGTTTATGTCGCTCTGTATGATGTTCGTCCAAGTGTTGTTTTCGAAAATCATCACATGTCCAGCACGCTGATATTGGCTTGCCCATCTGCCGCCGGGAACTACAAAAATGCGTCCGTCGCTGTAGCGAATGCGCCATGCGTAGTTGGTTTGCGGACCGTTTGGTCGATAAATGTTGACATCTTTGGTGCTTGGCGTTATGCGCGCAATGCCTGCAAGGTTGGCGGCGGTCCATATTTGGTTGTCGATGGAGTCGTACGATGCCATGCAGATGCCGTCGTTGTAGAATGTTTCGCTGCTTTTGGGTGTCAGCATCTGAAAATTGTGCTCTGCGCAGATGAACAATCTGTCGTTTTCGGCATTTAGTCCAACTATACTAGTGTAGATTTTGTTCCAATCGCTGCCTTTTTGGCGATAGACGGTGCTGTCGCTTTGCAGCAAGTAGAGCGCGCCATTGTAGGCCACAGCGCATTTGTTGGTGATTTTGCTGGTGGTGGCGGTTGCAATTTTCGTCCAGTTTTCGAAATTTGCCAAGTTTTTGCCCGAGGTTGGCGCGGTGAAAATGGCGTTGGTTGTGGTGGCGTACCATTGACCATCGTTCTGAGTGATGGTGAGCACTGCCACTTTATCGCCATTGTCGCCAATGGTGTAGGTGTCGGCCACTTCGCGTCGCTCGAGGTCGAGCACCAAAATGCCAAAATCGCACGCCAAGTAGGCATATTTTCCGTTACAAAAAATCTGATTGATATTTTTGCTGCCCGCCATATTTTTTCGGTAGAGGTCGGTGATATTGTAAACTTCGCCATTGCAAAGCAGGTCGATGTTGGCGTTGGCATAGCCCACGACAAGCGTTTTGGCTGCGTCGGAATAGGCAATTGTCGATACGGTATTGTCGTTCAAACCAGTTATTTTCGATAGCAACTCCACCGCGTCGTCGTCCTTATCGACCGAATAGAGCGCGCCGGCACTCACGCCATACACTTTGTCGGGCGTTTGGGCTATCACTTGCGTGTTGGTGTATGCCAAATGTGTGCGCCAACTGCCAATGGCTCGCTGCTCGGCTTGCACCGAGAGCGTGGCGACGAAAATCAGGGCAAGAATAGTGGTTTTTCTCATGGGGAAAAATTTCAGATTTCAAATTTCAGATTTGGGGCGGAGAACCTGTCGAACCGCAGAATCTTCATCTTTTGCAGTTGGCAGTTCTTAATTCTAAATTCATAATTCTAAATTCATAATTCTTAATTGATTTTACTCCTAGTTCCTAATTTTTGAAGGTATTCTTTCATCTGCATCATTGCTCGGGCGCGGTGGCTGATGGCATTTTTTTCGTCGGCTGTCATTTGCGCAAAGGTTTTGTTTGTGCTGTCGGGCATGAAAAGTCGGTCGTAGCCAAAGCCGCTTTCGCCGCGCTCGGTGTCGATAATTTTGCCCTCAACCGTGCCTTCGAAAGTCATCTCTTCGCCATCGATAATCAGTGCCACCACGGTGCGGAAGCGTGCTCGGCGATTGTCGATGCCGCGCAGGTGTTCGAGCAGTTTCTGTCGGTTGCGCTCCGAGTTGGCTGGTTCGCCAGCATAGCGCGCTGAATAAACGCCCGGTTCGCCACCAAGCGCATCAACCTCCAGACCAGTGTCGTCGGCAAAACAGTTTACGCCATAGTGGCGCACCAGAAAACGCGCCTTTTGCAGGGCATTGTCGCGCAGCGTGTGACCAGTCTCGGGCAGTTCGCCCCAAATGTCGAGCGCATTCAGACTTTGCAGATCGATGGCATCGCCAAGAATAGCGCGCGCCTCGTCAAGTTTATGCGCATTGTGAGTGGCAAAATAGAGTTTCATGACATCAGTTATAAAGTGGAAAGTTTGTAAAGTTCATAAAGTTTTGCAATGCTCGGGAAAATTCTTTCACTAAAATCTGCAAAGATACAAAATGAATCTGAAAAAACACGCTTTTTTACCCAAAATGCAGCAAATTTGATGTTTTTGCGTCGATTTATTGGGAAAATTTTGGACAAATTGCACACTTTTTGTAAATTTGCAGGTTAATTCGACTGATAATATTGTTTCCAATGAAAAATTCTCCGATAAATAGACTTCAACAGCAACTGCTCGCGGTACTTTCTATTGCGCCAAATAAACCGCAAAACTACAAGCAGTTGGCTCATGCGCTCGACATGAACTCGGCTAAGCAGCGCCGCCAAGTTACCGCTGCACTCGACGAATTGTGCGCTCAAGGTGCCATTTCGCAGATTTCGGCTGGCAGGTATCGCATCAACATGCGGCAGAGCTATGTTACGGGCATTCTCGATCGCCAAACGGTGGCAAAAAAGACCTATCTCATTCCCGACGATGGCGGCGAATCGGTGTTTGTGGCAGAACGCAGCATGGGTTGCGCACTCAATGGCGACCATGTGAAGGTGATGCTCTATCCGCGCCGCAAAGATCGTGAACCTGAGGGCGAGGTGGTTGAGGTTCTGGAACGCGCACAAAGCACTTTTGTCGGCATTTTGGAGGTGAAATCGTCGGTTGCTTTCTTGAATATCGATCGCAAGCAGCTGGTTCACGACTTGTTTATTCCGCTCGATAAACTGCATGGCGCAAAAGATGGACAAAAGTGCATCGGGCGCATTGTGGAGTGGGACGACAAAGCCAAAAATCCTATCGGCGAAATAGTGGAAGTGCTTGGCGAAGTGGGCAACAACGAGACCGAAATGCATGCCATTTTGGCAGAATTTGGATTGCCTTACAAATATCCTGCAGAGCCCGAAGCCGCTGCCGAAAAAATTGATGCTGGTATCACTCCCGAAGAGATTTCCCGCCGCATCGATATGCGCGAAGTCTGCACTTTCACCATCGACCCTGCCGACGCAAAAGATTTTGACGATGCGCTCTCCATTCGTCGCCTCGACAATGGCTTGTGGGAAGTGGGCGTTCACATTGCCGACGTTACGCACTATGTGAAAGAGGGCGACATCATCGATCAAGAGGCGTATAATCGCGCCACATCGGTCTATTTGGTCGATCGCACTGTGCCAATGCTGCCCGAAAGGCTTTGCAATGGCATCTGCTCGCTCCGTCCCGACGAAGAAAAATTGGCATACTCCGTCATCTTCAAAATGAATGATGAGGCGGAAGTTCAGCAATATAAAATTGCGCGCACGGTCATTCGCTCGAACCGACGTTTTACATACGATGAGGCGCAGCAGCGCATCGAAACGGGCGAGGGCGACTATGCCGAAGAGATACTTACGCTCGATCGTTTGGCAAAATTGCTTCGCAAAGAGCGTTTTGCGCATGGCGCCATTGCGTTCGATCGTGTAGAGACGCGTTTCGAAATTGATGAAAAAGGCAAGCCGCTGAGCGTCTATTTCAAAGAATCGAAAGATGCCAACAAGCTCATCGAAGAGTTTATGCTTTTGGCCAACAAAACTGTGGCAACGCACATTGGCAAACCCAACAAGCGCGGCGACGAGCCGAAAGTGTTCGTATACCGCATTCACGATGTGCCAAATCCCGATAAATTGGAAAATCTCTCGCAGTTCATCAAACGGTTTGGTTACAAATTGAAGACTTCGGGCAGCAATGCTAGCGTGTCGTCGGCCATCAACGGACTATTGACGCAGGTGGAAGGCAAAAAAGAGCAAAATCTGATAGAAACGCTAACTATTCGATCCATGGCAAAAGCCATCTATAGCACCGAAAACTGCGGTCACTACGGCTTGGCGTTCGATTACTACACGCATTTCACATCGCCCATTCGCCGCTATCCCGACATGATGGTTCATCGCTTGCTGACGCGCTATCTGCATGGTGGAAAAAGCGTTGACGCCACCACTTGGGAAGAGTATTGCAAGCACAGCAGTGACATGGAGCAGTTGGCTGCCAACGCCGAGCGCGCATCGATAAAGTACAAACAAGTGGAGTACATGCGCGACCACATCGGGCAGATTTACGATGGTGTGATTTCGGGCGTCACCGAGTGGGGCATCTATGTGGAACTGAACGAAAACAAGTGCGAAGGCATGATCTCCATTCGCGAACTTGGCAACGACTATTACATGTTTGACGAGAAAAATTACTGCATCGTTGGGCGCACATCGGGCAAAAAGTTCCAACTTGGCGATCCGCTTACCGTTCGCATTGCTCGTGCCGATTTGATAAAGAAACAGCTTGATTTTCAACTGGTTTGAAAATAGTTAGAAGTGAGAAGTTAGAAGTGAGCAGTGTGGCTGAGATTATAATCTTTTCTTGCTACTTGCTACTCATATCTTGCGACTATCAACCAGAAATTAGAAATTTAGAAATCAGAAATAATTTTGAAAAATGAAGAACAACTTAATCGGAGCATCAATTGTGGCGGTGGCCATAGTGGTGCTGGGCTTTTGCCTGAAAGCAGGAATTGATAATTATGCCTATCGCGACCGCAGTGTGTCGGTGCGCGGTTTGGCCGAAGTAGATGTGCCAGCCGACCATGTAACCTGTCCGCTGGTTTTCAAAGAGAGCGGCAACGATCTGCTTGCGCTCTACAATGTAATCAACACCAAGAGTGAGGCCATCGTCGATTTCATCGTGGCGAGCGGCATCGACAAGACTGACATCACGCTGTCGGCTCCCGAGGTGGTCGATATGCAGACCGAACGCTATGTGAGCAACGAACAACAACGCGCTCGCTACATCTGCACGGCGGTGGTTACCATCTCGAGTGACAAAGTCGACACGGTGCGTGCGCTGCTTGGCCGACAGAGCGAATTGCTCAAAAAAGGCATTGCGCTCTCGGGCGACGACTATCGCTATCAAACCGTTTACGACTTCACAAAACTGAACGATTTGAAGCCCGAAATGATTGAAAACGCCACCAAAAATGCGCGCGCTGCAGCCGAAAAATTTGCAACCGACAGCAATAGCAAACTTGGCGGCATTAAACACGCTTCGCAAGGGCTGTTCACCGTCGAAAGCCGCGACGCCAACACGCCATTCATCAAACATGTGCGCGTGGTTACTTCGGTTGAATACTATCTGAATAATTAGAAAATTTCAAATTTCAAATTTCAAATTTCAGATTAGGGTATCCACGACCAACTGCAGAATGCTGTGGCGCGCGAAACTTTATGAACTTTATAACTTTACAAACCTTATAAACTTATCAACTAAATAATAACCCTTTTAATCAACCAAAATTATGAAAAAACAGATCAAATTTTTATGCACTGTTGCGCTTGTGGGCGTGGTGCTGTTTGCTGCATCGTGCGGATCGAAACACGAAGAGCAAGTCGGAACCGTTGGTCAAATGGTCGACCTTGGACTTAGCGTGAAATGGGCCGACCACAACGTTGGCGCCATCTTGCCCGAAGAATTTGGCAACCACTATGCTTGGGGCGAAATTCACAGCAAAGATTTCTATGGTTGGAACACGTATGCTCATGGCAGCGACTACAACCAAATCACCAAGTATTGCAACGATGAGCAAAATGGCGTGTGCGATGATAAACTCACGCTCGACCTCGAGGACGATGTGGCGCACGCAGCTTGGGGCGGCACTTGGCGCATGCCTACGCTCGACGAGGCGCGCGAACTCATCGACAGTTGCTCGTGGAATCTGGTCGAGAAAAATGGTGTGAAAGGCTACCTTGTGGTTGGTCGCAATAGCAATTCCATCTTTTTGCCAGCCGCTGGCTATTGCAGCAACGATGGTCATGGTAGCGTTGGTGTTTATGGCTATTACTGGACAAAATCGCTCTACGAAGGCATTCCAAGCGTGGCTTACGAACTCATTTTCAACACCTACAGCATCTACACCCAAGGCGATTATCGTTTCGATGGTCGTTCGGTGCGCCCGGTGTGCGAATAGAAAAATTTCAAATTTCAAATTTCAAATTTCAGATTGGGGGATCCACGATCAATTGCAGAATGTTGAGAAGCGCGAAACTTTACGAACTTTATAACTTTACGAACTTTCAACTAAAAAATGAATATATCCGATTCTGACATCGAACAGCGCGCGCAGCAGGCCGAGGATTTTTTCCGTTCGGGCTACAATTGTGCGCAATCGGTCTATATGGCATATTCCGATTTGTTTGGGCTCGACCGCCGCTTGGCTGCAAAAATCAGTGCGCCGTTTGGTGGCGGCATGGGTCGGCTGCGCGAGGTGTGCGGCACTTGCAGTGGCATGTTTTTGGTGGCGGGATTGGCTATTCCAGCCGACGATCCGCAAAATCGCGAAGCAAAAGCCGCCAATTACGCCTTAGTGCAACAGTTGGCTGCCGATTTCCGTGCCGAAAATGGTTCCATCATCTGCCGCGAACTGCTCGGACTCGATCACAAAAGCGATGCTCCAATGCCCGAGGCTCGTACCGAAGGTTACTACAAAAAGCGTCCTTGTGCCGAATTGGTGCATCAAGCTGCGCAAATTGTGGGCCGTCGACTGCAAAATTTGCAGAAATCGGAATAAACTGCTACATTTGCAAAATGATTAGTTGAAAATGCGAATCCTCATTCAGCGCGTGGCGAACGCATCGGTTACGATAGATGGTCAGCTGAAATCGGCCATTGGGCGCGGATTGTTGGTGCTGCTTGGCATCGAAGAGAGCGATGGCGAAGCCGATATTGACTATCTGACCAACAAAATGGTGAATTTGCGCATCTTTCCCGACGAGGCTGGTGTGATGAACCGCTCGTTGATTGATGTTGGTGGCGAATTGTTGGTGGTGAGCCAATTTACGCTCTACGCACAGACTGCCAAAGGCAATCGCCCGTCGTACATTCGAGCAGCAAAAGGTGAAATCTCCGAGCCGCTCTATGAGCGATTTTGTGCAGTGGCGCAACAAAAGCTCGGTCGCGAGGTGAAGACTGGAACGTTTGGCGCTGATATGCAAGTCGCGCTTGTAAACGATGGACCAGTCACAATCTGGATCGACTCTAAGAATAATTAAGAATTTAGAATTAGTGGTGAGCGTAGTCAGCCTACACTTTATACACTTTTTACTTTATAGACTTTACACTGATTAAATCAACAAAATTGATAACCTAAAAACACTTTTATCATGGAAAAAATGAAAGAACTGTATGCTCAGTACAACTGCAACCTGAACGATGCCGAAGTGAAGGCCGCTGTCGACAAAATTGTGGCTGAAAACTTTGAGCGCAACAACAATCGCGAGGTTTGGAAACAGTGCTTGCACTCTATCGACTTGACTTCGCTGAATGGCACCGATACCGAGCAGAAAATCGGCACAATGATGCAAAAAGTGAACGATTTCAACCAGAATTTCCCCGATCTGCCAAATGTGGCTGCCGTGTGCGTCTATCCCGCTTTGGTTCCCGTGTCGCGCGCCGTGCTCGATCGCGAAAATGGCGTTCACATTGCCGCTGTGTCGGCTTGTTTCCCAGCTTCGCAATCGTTTATCGAGGTGAAAGTGGCCGAAACTGCCATGACCGTGAAGGCTGGTGCCGACGAGATTGACGTGGTCATCTCCATTGGCAAATTTTTCAGCGGATTGCATAGCGAGGTCTACGACGAATTGCGCGAACTGAAAGCCGCTTGTGGCAAGGCACATCTGAAAGTGATTCTCGAAAGCGGTGCCATGCACAACGCCGTCGAGGTGAAACAGGCCTCGCTGCTTGCCATTGCCGCTGGCGCCGATTTCATCAAGACATCGACTGGCAAAACCGAACCCGCAGCCACGCTCGAGGCAGCCTATGTAATGTGCGGTGCCATAAAAGAGTACTACGAAAAAACTGGTATCAAAATCGGTTTCAAACCCGCTGGTGGCGTATCGACAACCGATGAGGCCGTGAAATTCTATTGCATTGTCGAGGCTGTTTTGGGCAAAGAGTGGCTCAACAACACGCTCTTCCGCTTTGGTGCAAGCCGCTTGGCCAACAACCTGCTCAGCAGCATCGAAGGCAAAGAGGTGAAATATTTTTAGAACGTAACTTTCGATAGTTAATAAAGTTACCATAGATGGCGTGACTGTGTCAGGTTCTATTGCTAGTCACGACTATGTCGATCTTGGCTTGAGCGTGAAATGGGCAACCTGCAATTTGGATGCAACCAAACCTGAAGAATTTGGTAACTATTATGCTTGGGGCGAAACCGCTTCGAAAAGTGATTATTCGTGGAGTACCTACAAGCATGGCTCTGACTTCGATGCATTGACTAAATACTGCAACAATAGCAGCTACGGCACGGAGGATAACTTGACCACTCTCGAGGCAGCCGACGATGCCGCAACCGCCAACTGGGGCAGTGAATGGCGCATGCCAACAATTGATGAATGGCAGGAGTTGATAAGCGATTGCTCTTGGAAATGGGTAAGCCTAAACGAGATAGATGGATACGAGGTGAAAAGTAGCAAAAACGGAAACACACTGTTTCTCCCCGCGGCTAGCTGTTTCCGCGCCGAGGAATTGGGCTATCCAAGCGCACATGGATGCTATTGGTCGAGTTCGCTTGGCACAGACAACCCAAGCGGTGCACAGAGCGTGTTCTTCTACTCTGGCAAGCACTATACGGGCAACAGCAGTCGCTGCTATCTTCAGACCATTCGCCCTGTGAGCAAGTAAATTTGCATTCGCATAAAAAAGATTTGTAGGGACGCGCCTCGGCACGCCCCTACAATCTTTTATTGACTCACATTCAATGATTCAATGATTCAATAATTCGATGATTGATCTATCCGTGTGCTTCGAGCCAATTTTGACCGATGCCGATGTCTACTTTCAGCGGAATTTGCAGCGGATAGGCGCCTTCCATCTCTTCGCGGACAAGGTTTTTCACGCGTTCAATCTCATCGTTTGGCACATTGAAATTCAACTCGTCGTGCACCTGTAGAATCATTTGCGTCTTCAGCCCTTCGCGCTCTAGGCGGTCGGCTATGCGCACCATGGCAATTTTTATGATGTCGGCTGCTGAGCCTTGAATCGGTGCATTTATGGCATTGCGTTCGGCAAAACCGCGCACTGTGGCGTTGTGCGAATTGATATCTGGCAGAAAGCGTTTGCGGTGAAAAATGGTCTCGACAAAACCCTGCTTGTGCGCTTGTGCAATGGCACGATCCATGTAGGCTTTCACCTGCGGAAATGTGGCGAAATAGCCATCGATCAACTCTTTGGCTTCAGCACGCGGAATGCCCAATCGCTCCGAAAGTCCGAAGGTGGAAATGCCGTAGATGATGCCGAAATTGGCAGTTTTGGCCTTGCGACGCATGTCGGAGGTTACCTCTTCAATTGGCACATGGTAGATGTTGGCAGCCGTGGCGGCATGAATGTCGTGGTCGGCACGGAAGGCGGCAAGCATGTTTTCGTCGCCGCTCAAGTGCGCCATTATGCGCAGTTCTACCTGCGAATAGTCGGCACTCAGGAACACGCAACCTTGCTCGGCGATGAACGCTCGACGAATCTCTTTGCCCTGCTCGTCGCGAACGGGAATGTTCTGCAGATTTGGGTTGCTCGAACTCAATCGGCCCGTGGCGGTAACCGTTTGGTTGAACGAGGTGTGTACTTTTCCCGTCTCGGGATTGATGAGTGCTGGCAGCGCATCAATGTAGGTCGAGAGCAGTTTTTTCAGGCCGCGATAATCGAGAATTTTTCCAACAATCGGGTGTTTGCCGCGCAGTGCCTCGAGCGTCTCCTCATCGGTAACATATTGTCCTGTCTTGGTTTTCTTGGCTTTCTCTACTATTTTCAGGCGGTCGAAAAGTAACTCGCCAATCTGTTTTGGCGAACTTACATTGATGGGACAATCGGCCATTTGCTTTATTTCGCGTTCGATGTTTTGCAGCGTGGCGGTCATGGTTTCCGACGATTGCGCTAGTGCAAAATCGTCGATTAAAACGCCATTTTTCTCCATTTTTGCCAACACGCGAACTAGCGGCATTTCGATGTCGTAGAAGAGGTGCTCGAGTTGATTTTCAGCGATTTTATCGACTAAAATCTGTTTCAATTGCAGTGTGATGTCGGCATCTTCGGCGGCGTATTCGGCAATTTTTGGCACAGGCACGCAGTCCATGGTCAGCTGATTTTTGCCTTTTGCGCCAATCAGTTCTTCGATGTGAATGGTGCGGTAGTGCAGCATTATTTCGGCCATGTAGTCCATGCCGTGGCGCAGTTCGGGATTTAGCAGATAGTGCGCCACCATGGTGTCGAACAGTCGTCCCTGAACGGTGATGCCGTAGCGGTCGAGTATCAGCAGGTCGAATTTGACGTTTTGCCCGATTTTATCGATGTTTTTTGCCTCATAAATGGGACGGAAACGCTCTAAGATTTTCTGCGCTTCGGTGCGATTTTGCGGCAGCGGCACATAGAATGCTTTGTGCGCCTTCACGGCAAACGATAAGCCCACCAAATTAGCGCGGAAAATATCGATCGAAGTAGTTTCGGTGTCGAAACAGATTTCGCTCGATGCCGATAAAATGCCGATTAAATCGTCGATTTCGGCATCGGTTTGAATGGTTTTGTAGTCGTGAGCAATGGTCGCCACGCTGTCGAATGTCTGCACTTCGGTTTGTTGTGCTTCAGAAACTGAATTTTCGCCCATTTCATCGGCAAAAAGTGAGCCTTGAGCAGTGTCTTTTGTCTTCGATTTTATCGGCGAAATTGGCGCACTCTCGTTGCCGAGTAGTTTGTTCAGTTGACCACGAAATTCCAATTCGGTGAAAAGTGCGATGAGTGCCTCGCGATCGGGTTCTTTGCGGCGCAATTCTTCTTCGTTGAACTCAATTGGCACATCGGTTTTGATGGTCGCAAGGAAGCGCGAAAACTCGATTTTATCGCGATTTTCTTCTATTTTTGTCTTCAATGCGCCCTTCAGTTGGTCTGTGTGCTGCAGTAGATTTTCGATGCTACCGAAGTCGTTGAGCAGTTTCACCGCAGTTTTTTCGCCCACGCCGGGACAGCCCGGAATGTTGTCGGCCGTGTCGCCCATCAGTCCCAGCAGATCGATGACCTGCTCCACGCGCTGAAGTCCCCATTTTTCAAGTACTTCAGGCATGCCGAGCGTGTCGAAACCATTGCCGCCAAATTTCGGTTTGTAGATGAACGAATGCTCCGAAACTAACTGCCCGTAATCCTTATCGGAAGTCATCATGTAGGTGTCAAAACCTTGATTTTCGGCCATTTTTGCGAGCGTTCCAACCACATCATCGGCCTCGAAACCAGCCACTTGCACCACTGGAATGCGATATGCCTCGACCATCTGTTTGATGATTGGCACCGATTGGCGAATGACTTCAGGCGTCTCTTCGCGCTGCGCCTTGTATTGCGCGTAGGCCTCGTGGCGGAAAGTCGGTCCCGAAGGGTCGAAACAGACCGCAATGTGCGTTGGATTTTCGCGATTAAGCACATCTTGAAGCGTGTTCAAAAAACCGTAAATAGCCGATGTGTTCAGCCCTTTCGAGTTGGTGCGCGGATTTTTGATGAACGCATAGTAGGCGCGATAAATCATCGCATAAGCATCGATAAGAAAAAGACGATTCATGGTTTGGAATAAGGAGCAAAGAATAAAGACAATTTAATTGATAATTGATAATTGAAAATTGATAATGCGCAGTTCTGACGGGTTCACCGCACTAATCTTCAAATTTTCAAATCTTCAAATGAACAATCAATTAATTAATCTATTTCCGCGATTTTATCGGTAGAATTTGCAACTTCTGGTCCTTCTTCTTCGGTGGTAAGTTCGCGGTAGATTACGGCGTCGCAACCCAGTGCCCAAACGGCGATGATGATATTTACAACCAACATCAGCAAAATGTACCACCAAGCCGTTGTCACTGCTTCCTCGGTTGCAGTTTCGTACTCGTTCATTGCTGTTTCATAAACATCTAACACGGCAAGAGGATCGTTTGGATCGGCGATTGGATCGTTGAACGTGGCTTCGAAGATCTCTTCGTAATTTGGCTTGTTTTGTTCTTCGTAGATGACTTGCGAAATGCTCAGAATTATCGGTATGATTCCGAGAATGAGCGAGATGGCGAAAATTCTCCATTTGTTGCCGTAGGTTAGTGTGTTGCTTCGTGTGAGCGCTTCGGTGGGCGACAGACCTTTGTCAATCACCAAATAAATGCCCAATCCCCAAGCAATGCTCACTACAAAGGCTGGAATGATGCCGCAGAAAATGAGCAGCACAATCGCCAACAGTTCGAGCGCAAAAAGCAGAATAACCTCGCCCATCATTTTGCGGTATTTCGACTCGAAAATGAACAGCGGCGAAATGGTTTTGCCCTGCGATAGCGCCACTGGAATGCTGTAGATGGCAATGGTGGTGCCGACATTGATGTATGGAACCCAGATGGTGAGTATCCACAGAACGATGGCGCCAAGAACCGACAGACAATTTTTCAAACCAAGCGAAAAACCTTCGCTCAGCACAGGCAGAATTTGAAGTTTCTTTTTCATAATTTTTGAAATTTAAAGGGTGAATAATTTTTTAGTCAGCGATTTTTTTGAAGACAAAATTTGCAAAGCGGCAACGCAGGCAGTTGTGTGTGTCGCAGTAGGCGCGTTTCAGCTGAATGAGTGCTTGCGTGTCGGCGGCCGACTGCGGCATAATGCCTTCGGCTGCAAAACCATCGACAATGTGATTTTTCTCGGCAGGTAGATTGCTCAGCAGATCGATGGCGCGCTGCGTGGTGCGCTCGTCGTTGTGCGTGCGACCATAGCAAAACAGAAATGGCGCAACCGTATTTATCAGCAAAAGATTGATGCTATGTTCCGCTAAACGCTTCGGTTTTGATTTCGATTCTTCGCCAAAACGGTAGTGTGTGAGCCAATAGTCCGATGTTTCGCACTCGAATAGTTGGCGCAGCGAGTTTTCATCGTCAGTGGCGATAATTTGTGAGAAAAGTCGGTGCGAACGATATGCTAAATTGCCCAATTGCGACAGCCGAATGGTCGGGAAATTGGCGGGACGCAATCGCAAAAATTTCCACAGCGATGCGTCGATTGGCGTAAGGTTGAATTTGGCTTTCAGAAAATTGTATTCGTGCAGCAGTTGCGCCTGATAATCGTCTTTGGGAGTGCCGCCAAGCATTCCAGCCTGACCGAAAAGCAGTGCTTCAATCTGCATCGGATTGTTGCGGTGCTTGCCGATGATGGCCAGCGGCAGCGATTTTGCCAATCGTTCGAAGGCAAAGGCATTGGTCGAGAAGCCAAAATTTCGTGCCAAAACCGTGTAGAATGCCTCGTCCCAATCGTTGGTGGTTTGCTGCAAAAGCGCCTCGATGGCGTGCGTTTTTTGTTCCAATCGTTCTATCAGCAGGCGATCGAGCCACGCCATTTTTTCGGCTTCGGGAACGCTTTTCAGACTATCGGCGCAGCGCACAAAACGCGTTTCGCTCATCAGTTGTTCGTAGGTGGCGGCGAGTTCGGGCGCAAAACGCAGTTGCATCTGCGGAATGGTCTGTCCATCGGCGCGGGCAATGGTGCAATCGGACTCCAAAACCACATGCAGCACCACCGAATTGTAGGCGCGGTCGGTGGAGTGACCATGTCGTAGCCAATCGCTGGCGCGGTGGTGAAACTCCACATTGCCAGCCCACAATGTGCCATCGATTTTCACCTTGGCGTTGAACACGTCGGGTCCAGCGTCGGTGTTGCGTTGCCCCGTGTCGATTATCTCCACTGGCCGCCCATCGATGGTAGTTTGCTGCGGTGCGAAACGCTTGCTAAACCACACATATTGCAGAAATTGCTCGTTCATTTTGCAAAGATAGTGTTTTTTTGCAAAAGTGGCAAGGTGGGGTGGATAGGATTGCGTAGCGCAGGAAATTTTTCTCCTGCGCTCGTTGTTTTTTAGGTTTTGCGATCTTACAAATTCAGTGTCTTCACTACGCGGCATGGATTGCCAACGGCTATCGAGTTGTCGGGAATGTCGCGAACCACTACCGAGCCAGCGCCAATGGTGCAATTGTTGCCAATGGTTACGCCGGGCAAAATGGTTACCGAGCCGCCAATCCAGCAGTTGCGACCAATGGTTACGGGTTTTGCCCACTCTTGGCGCGTGTTGCGTTCGATGGGAATTGTGCTATGGCAAGCAGTGTAGATGCTCACATTTGGCCCGATGAAAGCGTCGTCGCCAATGCGCACTTCGGCCTCGTCGAGCACTGTGAAACGGAAGTTGATGAACACGCGATGCCCCAAATGTATGTGGCTGCCGTAGTCGCATAGGAATGGTTGCAGAATGGTGCAATCGTCGTGAAAAGTGCCCAACAATTGCTGTAGAATCTGGTGCAGTTCGGCGGTTTGGTTGGGCTGCGTGTTGTTGTAACGCCACAGCGCATCTTTGCACGCTCTGATTTCGCAGAGCAACTCTTCGTCGCAGGCATCGTAGATTTGCCCAGCGAGCATTTTCTCTTTTTCAGTCATTTTGGGTAGATTTTTTAGATGATAGAATAAAGATGGCAGACTTTTTGCTTCCCATTTTTTTGATTGGGTTGCGAAAAGGGCGGCAAAGGTACTGTTTTTTTCTGAAAAAGGAGTGTAACCGAATTCGTTTTCAATAAAAAATCATCGAAAAACGATAAAAATTTTGGTGGTTTCAAAAAAAATTTTTTACTTTGCAGCCCGAAAATCAAACAAAAAATTGCGATTGAGCAATTTTCAAACCCAAAAACTTAGAAACTACTTCGTGATGAAACGCATTCGCATACTCTGTTCGTTGTTGCTTTTGAGCCTTTTCATCGGCATTTTTCAGGAGTCGGTCATGTCGTTTGTCGAAGGTTTTCAGCTGGGACTGAATGTCGCTGATTTCACCGAAAGCAATGGCATGGACGAGGACACTTTTGTGTCGCTCGATGTGAAACCCACTGCGCCGCAGTTGCAGCCAGAACTTTTGAACGCCAGCGACAGCACGCTAGTAGTGATGGCACCATCGACGGTGGCGGTGTCGCTCTTCTATCCGCACGGACAAATGCATCGCACCGCATTGCAGCAGGGCATCGCCATTTTTGGCACGGTGCTGAGTTTTGTGAGTGTCGGTATTTTCATCTACTTGATAGTGCTGTTGGTAAAAATCATTCTCTCGTTCCGCCGCGGGCAGATGTTCAACGAGCAGAATATTCGCCGAATAAACATCATTGGCATTGGATTTTTGGTGCTTGGCGTGCTGAATACGCTTTGGAGCGCGTTGAATGTCTATCTGGCATCGAGTGTGGCAACGCTTCAAGGCTACGAATTTTCGTACGCCAAAGTGGTCGATTGGGACTACATCATCGTGGGATTTGTTATTTTGCTAATGAACGAGGTGCTACGCCTCGCCACCAACATGAAAAAGGAACAAGATTTGACCATCTAAATTTTTTTGTGGGAGAGTAGAATTATGCCGATAGTTGTGAATTTAGATGTGATGATGGCAAAGCGCAAAATGTCGCTCAACGAATTGTCGGAGCGGGTAGATGTTACGCCAGCCAACCTATCCATTTTGAAAACGGGCAAAGCCAAGGCCATTCGTTTCAGCACGCTCGAAGCCGTGTGCCGCGCCCTGAAGTGCCAGCCAGGCGACATTCTAGAATTTTCTGATGAAGAAAATAAGTAGTTAATCGATTGATAATCAATAAATTATTCAATAAAAATCAAATCAAAATTTGATCGTATGAAAAAAAGAATTTTGACGCTCGTGGCCATTGTGGCAACCGTTGCTACTGTGGCATTTGCACAGCAAAATCCGAGCAAAGGTTTCACGCAGTACACGCTCAGCAATGGCTTGACCGTTTATCTGTGGGAAGATCACAACCAACCCGATGTTCACGGACGCGTGGTTTGCCGCGCTGGTGCCATCGACGAACCTGCCGACTACACTGGTCTTGCGCACTATTTGGAGCACATGCTTTTCAAAGGCACCGACCAAATTGGCGCGCTCAACTGGGAGAAAGAACAGCCTCTCTACGAAGAGATTATCCGCCTCTACGACGAGTTGGCAAAAGTGCCGATGAAAGATGAGAAAAAACGCGACGAATTGACCAAAAAAATTAACGAAGTGTCGCGCGAAGCTGCCCAGTATGGCGCAACCGACGATTTCTCGAACTTGATCGAAGGCATGGGCGGTGAAGATCTGAACGCATTCACAAGTTACGACTTGACCGCTTACTTCAACAATTTCCCCGCATTTCAAATGGAGAAATGGCTCGAAGTGAACTCGGAACGTCTGCGCAACCCTGTGTTTCGTTCGTTCCAAGCCGAGTTGGAAAATGTGTTCGAAGAGTACAACATGTACCAAGACTACAACAGCACGCATGTGAACGATTTCATGCTCGAAAACCTCTACAAAGGTCACCCCTACGAGCGCGATGTAATTGGCAAAGTGGAGCATTTGCGCAACCCAAGCCTTTCGCCGCTTATCGAGTTTTTCCACACTTGGTATGTGCCAAACAATATGTGCTTGTTGCTGGTTGGTAATTTCGATACCGAAGAGGTGAAACCTTTAGTTGAAAAATACTTCGGTCGTTTGGAGCCAAAACCGCTGCCCGAGCGCGAACATTTCACCGCAACCGATTTCGCTGGAAATCCGAAAGTGTCGAAAAAACTTGGCTATTATCCCGAAATCGTTTGGGGCTACAATGGCGTGAAACAGGGCGACGAAGATAATCTGCTTATCGACTTCACTTTGGGCATGCTCAACAACGATCACAGCACTGGCTTGTTCGATAAACTGATGCTCGATGGCGACATCACAGCCGCTTATGCCGAAAGCGACTCGCGCCGCGATCTTGGTCGCATCATGCTCATTGGCATTCCTTACTTCGACGTGGCTCAAGGTCAGTACGAGTCGAACGCTGCCACCGAAAAATTGATCATGAAAGAGGTCGATAAACTGAAAAATGGTCAGTTCGAGGATTGGTTGTTCAAATCGGTGAAAGAGCAGTTGCTGCAAGAGACGCAGCTGATGTTCGAGGAGTCGGACAACAAAGTGAACATGCTTACTTACGCATTTGCTTACAATAAGCCTGTCGAAAACTACTTCAATCAGGCCAACCGCATCAACGCCATTACGCGCGAAGATGTGCAACGCTGCGCTCAAAAATACCTGACGGGCAACCATATTACCATCACCATCGAGGAAGGCACGCCTAAAAAGAACAAACTGAAAAAGCCTGATATTCTGCCACTCGATCCGCCAAAAGAGAATGTAACGGCATACGACGAAAAAATCAAAAATATGCCTGTTGGCACAGTGAAAGAGGAGTACAACAACTTTGCCGATGTTACCAAAACCAAACTCTATAACGATGTAACGCTCTTCTGCACCGAAAACAAAGAGAACGACATTTTCTCGCTCACTCTGAAATATGGTGTCGGCACTGCCAAAATGCCAAAACTCGAATATGCTACACAGTTGATGAACTCCGCTGGCGTAATGCCAAACACTGATGCACAAAGTCTGCGCCGCCAATTCAGCGAACTTGGCGCAAGTTGCACCTACTCGGTGAGCGACAGCTATTTCTACATCACGCTGATGGGCGACGAGAAAAACTTGTCGGAAATCTGCAAACTGATGACGCGTCAAACGCTATTCCCAAAACTCGACAACAAACAACTCGAGAGTGTGATTGGTGGCGTAATCAGCGGTCGTCTTATCGAGAAGAAAGACCCAAGCACCGTTTCGTCGGCTCTGATGGAATATGTGCTATACAAAGACAAATCGAAATATATCGACCGCATCGATGTGGAAGATATGTACAACGTTGTGGCAACCGACGATGGCGATGTCTCGGTTAACTACCTGATTACTATTGGCGACCTGACCAAAACCATTATCGACGCTACAAACTACGAACTCGAAATTCACTTTACTGGTAAAACGCCAGCCAACGAGGTTGCAGAAATTTGCCGTCGCGACCTGCCTCTGAAGGAAGGCTTGACCAAGAGCGAATCGCCAGTGATCCGCGACCGCGCAAAATACGATCAGCAGACCATCTTCTTCTTGCCAAATGCCGATATGCAGCAGGCCAAAGTCTACTTCTACATCAATGGTCAGCCCTACGACATCGCGCAAGATGTGCCGACCGAAGCCTTCAACCAATATTTCAGTGGCGGCTTTAGCGGCTTGGTAATGAACGAAATACGCGAAAAACGCTCGATGGCCTACACCGCCTTCGGACAGATGGTTGCGCCAGAACTTCCGGGCAAAGATACCTATCTGATTGGCTATGTCGGCACGCAAGGCGACAAAGTGGCTGATGCCGTTGATGTCTACCTCAATCTGCTCAAAAATATGCCGCTCTATCCCGAGCGTTTGGAGAACATCAAGACCTATTTGCGCCAAGAGGCACTCACCACCAAGCCATCGTTCCGCAACAAGAGCTTCACATTCGATTATTGGCAGCGCATTGGCTACAACGATGATCCCGCTCGCGTGAACATGCCAAAAATTGATGAGCTGCAGTTCGACGAAATCAGCGATTTCTACAACAAATACATTAAGGGACAACCCATTGTTGTGGTCATCACTGGCGACCCGAAAACTATCGATCTGAAAGCCATTCAGGCAAAATGGGGCAAAGTTACCAAAGTCAGCACCTCGCGGTTGTTTAAGGGTGGCTTCTAACTTGCTGAAAATTAAAACATTGTAGAGACGCAGTTTCGACTGCGCCTCTGCGTGTTTTTCTGGAAATCTGTAGAAATAGCGCGAAGCGCAATTTGAAATCTGAAATTTGAAATCTGTTTGTATGGAAAGAACTCTCGTAATCATCAAACCGGGCGCAGTACAACGCAATTTGATTGGCGAAATCATCACCCGTTTCGAGCGCAAAGGTCTGCAACTTCAAGGGCTGAAAATGATTCAACTCGACGACCGCATTCTGGCCGAACACTACGCGCACCTCACCGACAAACCATTTTTCCCAACCATCTGCAACTCGATGAAGGCTTCGCCCGTAATCGTCTGCTGCTGGGCTGGCGTTGACGCAGTGCAAGTGGTTCGAAACATGACTGGTGTGACCAATTCGCGCAATGCACAACCAGGCACCATTCGTGGCGACTTTGGCATGAGCATGCAAGAAAACATCATTCACACTAGCGATTCGGTTGAAAATGCTGCCATAGAATTGGTGCGCTTTTTCCGCCCCGAGGAGATGTTCGATTATCCCATCGCCACGCAACAGTTTGTCTATTCAATAACTGAGAAATGATGCGCAGCGTTCGTTTTTGGCTGCTGGGCGCAATGACTTGCGCACCGGCACTTGTTCTGCACGCCCAAGAGGTGCTCTCGAGCGACGACCTTGGTGATATCGATGAATTGAAGGACACCACCGTTGTGGTCGATTCGCTGGTTCTCGATCCGACCTATCTCTACGGCTGTCCCGCTGCCGAACTCTATCACCATTCGTGGACTTCGCAGCGCATCAATCCTTATGGCGTGAAAATTGATAGCATTCCCGATTCTACGCTGATAGATGTGCGCGATTTTGTTTATCCTACGGTGAGTAATCGCATCACATCAAATTTTGGCATGCGGCGCTATCGTTGGCACTACGGCACCGACATTGGTCTGACTGTGGGCGATACCATTTTTTCGACTTTTGGCGGTTGCGTGCGCATTATCGACTACGAGCCGAAAGGTTACGGACGCTATGTGGTGGTCCGTCACGACAATGGTTTGGAAACGGTCTATGCGCACCTCAGTCGCGTGCTTTGTCACCTCGACGAAGAGGTGGAGGCTGGTCAACCTATCGCCCTTGGCGGAAACACGGGACGCAGCACTGGACCGCATCTTCACTACGAAATTCGCTATCTTGGCAACGCATTCAACTCTGTGAAACTTATCGACTACGAAAATCGTTGTGCTCGTGGCGAGACTTATCTGATAACGCTGGCCGACACCTACAGCCACAATGCTGCGCTGAAAGAGTTGGCAAAAGCCAAGTATCACAAAGTGCGCAAAGGCGATACGCTCTCGGGCATTGCGCGGCGCTATGGCACAACGGTTTCCAAACTCTGCAAGTTGAATCACATCAGTCCAAAAAAAATCCTCCGCATCGGACAATCCATTCGGTATAGATAGTTAAAATTAGGAATTAGGAGTGAGAAGTCACGTCAATTAAGAATTATGAATTAAGAATTAAGAACTGCCAACTGCAAAAGATGAAGATTCTGCGGTTCGACAGAATCTCCGCCCAAATTTTCAAATTTTCAAATCTTCAAATGAAAAATAGATTTTTGGCTCACAGACCCTAACTAAACCATTAAACTCATCAACTAGATTATGTACGATTTCGCAATCATTGGTGGCGGTCCTGCGGGTTACACGGCTGCCGAACGCGCCTCGAAGGCTGGACTCAGCGTGGTGCTTTTCGAAAAAAATGCACTTGGCGGCGTTTGCCTCAACGAGGGTTGCATTCCCACAAAAACGTTGCTCTATAGCGCAAAACTCTATCAAAATGCGCTCAATTCGGCAAAATATGGCATCTCGGTTGGAGATGTGTCGTTCGATTTCGCAAAAATCAGCGTGCGCAAAACCAAAGTGGTGCGTAAACTGAACGCTGGCATACGTGCAAAACTGCAAAATGTTACGGTTGTTTCGGGCGAGGCAACGCTGAAAAATGCCGATGCAATCGCCAAAATTGAATGTAACGGCGAATTTTACGAAGCCAAAAAAGTTTTGCTCTGTAATGGCTCGTCAGTTTTCATTCCGCCGATAAAAGGCACTGAAAATGGTCAGTTTTGGACTAGTCGCGAGGCGTTGCAGACTACCGAAGTGCCCGAAAGCATCGTCATTGTCGGTGGTGGTGTCATCGGAATGGAGTTTGCCGCGCTCTTTTCGGCATTTGGCAGCAAAGTTTCGGTTGTGGAGATGGCTTCCGAAATTCTGCCTGGAATAGATGGCGAAATTGCCGCACTTTTGCGTGTCGAATATGCCAAGCGTGGGGTCGAGTTTTACCTCGGTGCAAAGGTGCTTGAGTTGGACGATGGATGCGTAAAATTTGCCGATGAAATGGGCGAAAAGTCAATTTCTGCATCGCAAATTTTGCTGTGCGTTGGTCGCCGTCCAAATCTGCAAAATATCGACCTCGATGCGTTGCATTTGCAGTTGGCTGGTCGTGGTCTGAAAGTGGACGAACACATGCTCACCACCAATCCGATAATTTACGCTGCTGGCGACATCAATGGTGTGTCGATGTTGGCCCACACTGCCGTGCGCGAGGCCGAAGTGGCGGTGGCTCATCTGCTTGGCAACGACGACCGCATGCACTACGATGCCGTGCCTGGCGTGGTCTATACCAATCCCGAAGTGGCTGGCGTGGGCGCAACCGAACAGTCGCTGCAGCGCGCTGGCATTGCCTATTGGGCGAAAAAATTGCCGCTGGCATATTCAGGACGGTTTGTGTCTGAAAACGAAGGCGGCAACGGTCTTTGCAAACTTTTGTTCGACAACGAAAGTCACCTGATTGGCGCGCACATCATCGGAAATCCTGCGTCGGAACTGATTGCCACGGCTGCGCTCGCCATCGAACAGCACCTCACTGCCGACGAATTTAGCAGCATCATTTTCCCGCATCCATCAGTTGGCGAGATCCTGAAAGAAACCGTTTTTTCAAATTAAGAATTTTGAATTAAGAATTAAGAATTAGTCGGTAATTTCGTAAAATATTGCGGTTTATTCGCTTTATCGGCTAACTTAGAAACAGAAAATGCGTTAGCATTTTCGAAAAACAATTTCAAACAATTAGAAACACTTTTAATCAGAAATGAAAAAATCTTTTCGTCACCGCGTTGCCTTCCGTTTTCGTCGCTTTTGCAGGGCGAAATATGCCATGTTCTGTTCTGTGAAACGCGAAGTGACCATCGGTCGCGTGGCGGGCTACATTGCCGATCTGCAGTTGGCAAAATCGAAACTCGCTGGCGCAGCTGTTTGCGCAGTAGCAACCATTTTTTCGCCGTTGATGCTCTTGGCCGACGACGACCCCGATGCTTTCGATCTTCAGAACCTTGACGAGGTGCAGATTACGGCTGTGAAACGCCAAGTGGCGAGCAATGCGCTGCATGTGGTGGCGACTGTCTCGGCCGAACAACTGCAATCGTTCCCTGTCACAACCCTTCCCGAACTGCTCGATTATCTCCCTGGAATCGACATACGCACACGTGGCGCAAATGGTGCGCAAGCCGACATCTCGATGCGCGGCGGCACCTTCGATCAAGTGCTAATCCTCCTCAATGGCGTGAACATCACCGACGCACAAACGGGCCACGCCAACCTCGACATTCCCATTGATTTTTCTGCCATCGAACGCATCGAAATCCTGCGCGGCACTTCGGTGTGCCAATTTGGACTTTCGGCATTCAGCGGCGCCATCAACATAGTTACAAACGCCACGCCACAACGCACTGTGCGCGCTGCCGTGCATGGTGGCGACTTCGGCTTTTTCGCTCCGAAAATCGATTTTCGTTATGCAAAAGATGATTGGCACGTCGAGGCATCGGTCGACTACAATCAGTCCACTGGCTACACCGATAATACCGATTACAAATACGGAAATGCTTATCTATCAGCCACTTGCGACGATTCACTCACGGGAACTTGGCAAATGCAGTTGGGCGGACAGCTGAAAAATTTTGGCAGCAATTCGTTCTATTCGCTCAAATATCCCGATCAATTCGAGGCAACGAAAACACTGCTCGGCTCACTTTTGTGGCAAAAACGGCTGAATGTCGTTTCGCTCGAGGCATCGCTTTTTTACCGCGGGCATTACGATCGTTTCGAACTTTTTCGCGAAGGCAAAACGGAGGCACCAACGTGGTACACAGGGCATAACTATCACTGCACCGACATGGGCGGAGCAAATCTGAAAGCGTCGTTCCCCTACCGAATTGGGCGCACTTCGTTTGGCGCGGAATTGCGTGACGAACATATCTTCAGCAATGTGCTTGGCGACAAGCTTGAAAACGCGCGCCGTGTGCCTTTTGCTGCGGATTCGGTGCAATTTACCAAGGCAAAAAATCGGCTGAATGTGAACTATTTTGCCGAGCAGATGTTTAGCGTGGGCAATTTTGTGGCGGCGGTGGGCATTTCGGGCAACTACAACACCATGTTTCGCCACAATTTCGCCTTCACGGCCAATGCGTCGTATCATTTTGCTGCCGATGGCGAGGTGTTTGCCAACGTGAGTCGTGCGCTGCGTCTGCCCACTTTCACCGATCTCTATTACCAGAGCACTACGCAGATTGCCAATCCGAACCTAAAGCCCGAAGAAAGCCTTACTTCGGAGATCGGCGTGCGCTGGGCTGGACATGGTTTTCGCACTAGCCTGAATGCCTATTATCGTGTTGGAAAAAATCTGATCGATTGGGTAAAAACGCCCGACGAGGAGCGCTGGCGCAGCGTGAACCATACGCGCGTCGATGCCTTTGGTGGTGAGGCTTCGCTGGCTTATTCGCACGGCTATTGGCTGAAAAATCTGGAGTTGAACTATGCCTATTGTCAGCTTTCGAAGGACGCGGGCGAGCTGATGTCGAAATATGCGCTCGACTACTTGCGGCACAAATTCACAGTAAATTTGGCGCACGGAATTTATAAAGGCTTTGGCGCAAGTTGGCAGTTCACTTTTCAGCAGCGCGAAGGCACTTACACCGATGTCGATGGTGCGGTGCAACGCTACACGCCAGCCTATCTGCTCGATGGCAGAATTTTCTGGCAAAATCAGAAATTGAACATTTTTTTGGAGGGCAGCAACCTGATCGGTCAAAAATACTATGACTATGGCGGCATCGTTCAGCCAGGACGCTGGATAAAGGCAGGAATTTCAGTAAAATTTGATTACTAAAAAGTGAAGGACTGGAAATTAAACCTCGCTGACCACCGTTAATGCGTTAAACTTTTCAACTCGTCATCTTTTCAACTTTTCCACCTAAAATCTCCAACCAATCCGCGCAGCGCAGAATAGACCACATAAACGGGATAGATTGCGCTCAAAGCGAGTGTGTGGCGCAGAAGTTTAGTTTGGTGTGTGAATGGCAGAAAAATCGCCAAAAATGCCGTATCTATCGCGAATTTTGCGCAAAAAGCAATGCAAAATGGCGTGAGCGTGGCAAAATGCAAAAAAATGCCGATGAAATCGAGCAAAATCAACGCAGAAAGTCCAAAAACCAAGCACGCCACGACGATGGTCGCTGGGTCGGTGTAACTGGCGGCTTTCGAGGTCCAGCGCGCCCGCTGATTTACAAAATCGTGCAGCGTGGTTTGCGGCTTGGTCGTTACCACAGTTTTTTCACTCTTCAAAAAGGCGATTTTACCGCCCATTTTCTTCACTTCGTGCAGAAGAAAAACATCGTCGCCCGAAGGTTGTTCGGTGTGCAATGCGCTATGGCACTGCAGCCAAACGCTTTTTTTGAAAGCCAAATTCGCACCATTGCACATCACTGGCGCGTGTGCGCCACAAGCCCCAGCTGTCGATGCAATGAGCGAAGCAAATTCCAACGCTTGCAGTTGCTGAAACAGCGTGCTGTCGTCGGTCATGCGCACTGCGCCAAGCAGCAAATCAGGCTCATTTTCGGCGAAATAATCGGAAATAATTTGCAGATGTTCGGCCTGCAGCGTGCAGTCGGCATCGGTGCAGACGATTATCTCATTTTTGGCGGCTAAAATGCCATCGCTGAGCGCACTTTTTTTGCCATTTCCTGATGCCAAAATGCAGCGCACAAAAGTGTGATTTTTGGCGAATTCATCGAGAATTTTTGCGGTGTCGTCGGTGGAGTGGTCGTCTACAAAAATTACCTCGAAATCGGTGTGCGTTTGTGCTTCGATCGACTGCAAAAGTGGCGGCAGATTTTCGGCTTCGTTTTTGCAGCAGACAACGAGCGAAATCAGCGATTTCATCGGCATTTTTTCGGTATAGCGCGGTGTGCGTTTCCAGCCGATGGCAAACACCAAAATCATGGCAGCGTAGAGCGCCAAAAAACAGTATGTGGCAATGGAAATGACGACCATTATGCTGCAGCAAGTGTGAAGACTGAAATCCGCGCTGTGGGCGTTTGCTCCAAAATGGCTTCGGCACAAGCAATGAGCGTGGAACCTGTGGTCAGTACATCGTCAACTATCAGAATGCGCTTATCGGCAAAAAGCGCTGCATCGTGCACCGCAAAAATGCCCTTGGTGTTTTCCCAACGCTCGTAGACCGATTTTTTGGTCTGCGTCGGATTTTCGATAGCGCGGTAGAGGTTGGTGGTCTCCACGGGCGCACCCATCACTGCCGACAAACCCTGCGCAATGCATTCGGCCTGATTGTAGCCGCGTTTGGCAAATTTTTTCGGGTGCAGTGGCACTGGCACAATGTAGTCGAAGTCCCTAAAATCGGGCGACTCCATTATTTCCGAAGCGGCATATTTGGCAATGTTGTAACCAATGTCGGTGCCGTTTTTGTACTTCAGTTGGTGCAAAATGGTGCGATATTTCGATCCTTTCTGAAAATAGTAGAACGATGTGGCGCGCTCAATTTCTGCTTTGCCCCAAAAGCGTTTCTCTAGCTGATTGTCGCGTTCAAGATGCAGATTGGTGCGCGGCAAGTGTAGCAGACAATCCATACAAATGCTCTCTTCGCCCACAGTCAGCACTTTACCGCAAGCACAACAGAGGTTTGGGTAAAAAATGTCGATTAAATGGGCAAAAAGGCGTTTCATTTCTTCTTCAAACTATGACTTTTGATTAAGCGAATAATCCGATAATTTTTGGCAAAAACACGATCACTCCAACGCAGGCAGCGGCAATGGCGCATGCCAAAACTGCTCCAGCGGCGATGTCTTTGATTGCGCGGATTTTTTCGTTGAGATTTGGTTCGACTACATCGCACAATTTTTCGATGGCGGTATTCACCATTTCTGCCGAAATCACCAAGCCGCAGCAGAGTAGCACTGCCGCCCATTCCATCGGTGAAATTTGTAGCACAAAACCTGCCACCACTACGCACACCGCAGCCACAGCGTGGAACTTCATGTTCCTTTCGCTCCTAACAGCGGCCAAAATGCCGCGCCATGCGTACATAAATCCCTTCAGAAACTTCTTCATTTTTTCAATTGCAGTGCTCCAACAATCTGAAATTTGAAATCACTTTACTCTGTAAAGTGATGGTACGGCATCATCTTCTCCACCTCTTTTGCAATCTCTTTGGCGCGATTGGTCAGAAAATCGGCCATGGCCCAGCCGTAAATTTTCTTCTCTTTTGCCAATTTGTCGAGGTCGGCGTTGGTCATTTTTTTGTCGTGATTTACTAACTCTTTCTCGTCGGGGCGGCTCTGCGGATCGCCACGATAGGTCACAATCTCGGTGCCGACTTCGCTCACGGTGTAGCGACCAGCCTTCTCTATCTGACCAGCCTTGGCATCTTGGCGCAAATCGATCACGCCAAAGGTGTAATCAATCTCCATCACCGATTCAATCGTGAATTTGTGCACTTTGCCATGATACATATTAAAGTCCTCTGTACCAGTGGTTTGCGATTTGCCTTTGTTGTAATCTTTCTCACTGATTGCCTTCTCGCTTACTACGCCATCTTTGGTAATGCGCTGCATATATTTCACCACCTCTCTGTCGACATTCGATTTGTTGTGAGCGTATTTGTAATGACCAAATTTTTCCGAATCGTAGGTGAAAATGAGCGCGCAGCGATGATTTTTCAGCGAATCGAGTGGCAGACCTTGTAACGTTTCGAAATCGTAATAATCGGGGAAGGCGTTGCGCAAGGTTTTCAGCGTTTTTGCGTCGAGATTGAGTGCGGTGTTGGTCACGCTATCGACTATGGCCACACTCAGCACACCGCGTTTGTATGCCAATTTTTCTTTCTCTACCGAATTGCCAAAATCGCCTGCCAGAGCGTAGTAGCGAGCGGCATCGTATTGTGCTTGATAGCGCTCTTTACCGAAAAGTGCCTCGGCTTTGTCGAAAAATAGGTTTTGCAGCCGCACGCGGTCGGGAGTGATGCGCGCCACCATGGCCGAGTCGCCTTCGTGCCGTGCAATGATGGCGTTGAACAGACCGAGTGCCTCAATCTGGTCAGTCTCTTTGTTCGATTGTGCAAGGGTGTGAGCGTAGGGCAGTTCCACGCTGTCGCGATAGTTCACAATGTTGGCGGCGTAGATGGTGTCGTATTTGTTGGCTTTCTCCATGGTGGCGAGACCAATCTGTTTCTGCTCCATCTTTTTGCTCGATTCGCACTGTTTGCGACCTTCATCGTAGTAGTATTTGGCGGCGTGTGCGCGAATGTCGGTCTGCAGCGAATCGTAGTTCACATGCTCCACGGCAGTCCATTTGCCCTCTTGCACAAGGCGTTCCATGCGCGTTTGCAGGTCGGCCCAGAGGTGACATTCGTCGGCCATCTTCACATAGTTTTCTGGTTTTTTCTGCGCTGCGGCTTGCAGTGTTGCAATCTCTTTCAAAGCCTTTGCGTAGATGCCTTTCAGAGCTTTTTGCTCTTTTTTCAGCTGTTTCTTGTTGGTTTCGAAGCTCACTTTTTCGGCTTGCGAAAGTGCGTCGTTCACCGCCTGTTGTGCTTCGATGGCTTGCATTGGCACCAACATGGCTGCCGCAACAAGCGCAATGATTGTTCTTTTCATAATAGGAATGATTTTTTTTAGTTTATCAAGTTTGTAAAGTTTCGTTCAAAATCCTCGATGAAATGATTTGTTAAGATGTATCAAATCGGTATCAATTTTCTCTTTCAAAAAAAAATGAAAATTCCGCCATTTCATCGGAAAAAATCGCGGTTTGCTTATTTAGACTCAATCTAAACAAGGTTCCGCCGATTATTATTCACTATTCATTTTTTATTGTTTATTTTTTACGAAATGACTCCCCAGTTTATGGTGGTTTTTGTGAGTTTTGCGAGTTGCAAATTTAAGCATTTATTTTCGTCTGATGACAAATCTGGATCGGTTTCGAGCAGATTGTGTGCAATGGTGCGCGCGGCTTGCAGTATTTTGCCGTCGCTGGCGAGGTTGGCTATTTTCAGGTCGAATGGCAATCCGCTCTGAATGGTGCCGTCGATGTCGCCCGGCCCGCGCAGGTTCATGTCAGCTTCGGCTATCACAAAACCATCGGTCGAGTCGACCATTATCTGCAGTCGGCGGCGCGTGTCGTTGGCCAGTTCGTAGCGCGACATCAGTATGCAATAGCTCTGGTCGGCGCCGCGCCCCACGCGACCGCGCAGTTGGTGCAGTTGCGCCAAACCAAAACGCTCGGCATTTTCTATCACCATCACGCTGGCATTTGGCACATTCACGCCCACTTCTATCACCGTGGTGGCGACCATTATCTGCGTTTTTCCCGCTACAAAATCGTTCATTTCGCGCTCTTTGTCGGCTGGTTTCATCTTGCCATGAACCATGCTGATGCGGTAGTTCGGGAAGGTGGCGCGCACTTGCTGAAAACCGTTTTCGAGGTCTTTCAGGTCGAGTTTTTCGGACTCTTGAATGAGCGGATAGACTATGTAGACTTGCCTGCCAGCGTCTATTTGTTTTGCCAAAAAGCGATTCAGCGCATCGCGTTTGTTGTCGAACAGATGATATGTGGCAATGGGTTTGCGTCCGGGTGGTAGCTCGTCAATCACCGACACATCGAGGTCGCCGTAGATGGTCATGGCCAGTGTGCGCGGAATGGGCGTGGCGGTCATCACCAAGATGTGCGGCGGCTGAATGTTTTTGCTCCAGAGTTTGGCGCGTTGAGCCACGCCAAAGCGGTGTTGCTCGTCGATCACTACAAGTCCGAGGTTTTTGAAAACCACCGAATCTTCGATGAGTGCGTGCGTTCCGATGAGCAGTTGCAGCGTGCCATCTTGCAGCTCTTGGGCAATCACGGCGCGCTCCGATTTTTTTGTAGAACCCGTGAGCAATCGCACATTCAGCCCAATTTTTTCGACCTGTTTCGAGATGGATTGAAAATGTTGCGTAGCCAAAATTTCGGTCGGCGCCATAATGCAGGCCTGAAAACCGTTGTCGATGGCAATGAGCGCGGTCATTAGTGCCACCATGGTTTTGCCGCTGCCCACATCGCCTTGCAGCAGACGGTTCATCTGTTTGCCCGAGGCAAGGTCGGCGCGAATCTCTTTGATCACGCGCTTTTGCGCTCCAGTGAGTTCAAATGGCAGACATTCGCGGTAGAAACGATTGAAATTTTGCCCGATTTTACCGAGAATATAGCCTTGATATTTCAACTCGCGCAGTTTCGTTTGGCGGATGATGCTGAGCTGAATGAAGAAGAGTTCTTCGAATTTCAGTCGGCGTTGTGCTTGCTCGAGCAGTTGTAGATTTTTCGGAAAATGAATGTTGCGAATGGCCTGATCGCGCGGCATCAGCGCGTACTTTTTGATGAGCGATGGCGGCAATGTTTCGGGAATTTGCAGGTTTGGATCGGACAAGGCGGTGTAGATGAGTTTGCGCAGCGCGGCCGAGTTCAGAAACGATGATTTCATCTTCTCGGTGGTGTTGTAGTGCGCTTGCCAGCCTTGCGTTTTTTGCTGATTTTCGTCGGTGAGCGGGTCAATTTCGGGGTGGGCAATGTTGAACATGCGCCCGTAGCGTTGTGGCTTGCCGAAAATGATGTACCACTGCCCAATGCGGTATTTGTCCTCCACATATTTCAGCCCTTTGAACCAGACGAGTTCCATTGCGCCCGTGCCATCGCTGATGGTGGCAACGAGGCGTTGCGAGCGACCTTCGCCTTTCTTCTCAAACCGAACGATTTGCGCCTTCAGCTGAATGAGTGGCATGGTTTCGTTTACTTCGGCAATGGAGTAGAAGCGGCTGCGATCGATGTGTTTGTAGGGAAAATAGGTGATGAGATCTTCGACGGTGCGAATGCCGAGTTCACCCGTAAGCGTAAGTGCGCGCTTGGGACCAACTCCTGGCAGATACATTATGTCGGTATTTAGCACCATCGAATGACGAATTTTTCTCGATGAAAAGGCGCATTTCTCGATTTTTCGGAGGTGAAAAATCAGTTGTTGCGTTCAAGGGCAAAGTCGAGTAGCGCGGCCAGAGCATTGCGGGCATCGTTTTCGGAGAAAATGGCCAAACAATCGAGCGCTTTTGCCCGAAAATAGTCCATTTTTTTGTTGGCATAGTCGATGCCGCCATTTTGCAAAACGAATTGCTGAATCCAAGTGCCATTTTCGGCGATTTCATCGGCATTTTTTGCTATATCGACAATGCGTTTTTTCGCGGTTTCATCGGCATTTTTTATGGCTTGAATTATCGGTAAAGTGAATTTGCCTTCGCGCAGATCGTTGAGCGTGGGTTTGCCGATGTTGGCTTGCGGTGTGTAGTCGAAAATGTCGTCTTTTATCTGGAAACAGATGCCAAGATTTTCGCCAAAATGTTGCAGCGCATCAACTTTTTCGGGCGATGCTCCTGCCGACAGTGCGCCAGCCAAGGCACAATGCGCAAAAAGTGAGGCGGTTTTCAGGCGAATTATCTCGTAGTAGACCGATTCGTCGGCCAAAGTGAAGGCGTTTTGTTGTTGCAAAAGTTCGCCGCGCGTGGTATCTTTGCCCAGTTCCACAAGACAGCGCATCAAATCCATGCTTTCGGTGCGCGACATAAATCCCATCGACTTGGTGAGCAGATAGTCGCCTACGAGTACGGCCGTTTGGTTGCCAAAGCGCGCATTCACCGATGGGAGTCCGCGGCGTTGATCGGTGCAGTCCACCACATCGTCGTGGAGCAGGCTGGCGGTGTGCAGCACTTCGAACGAGGCTGCCGCCAAGTGGGTGCGAGCGTTTATCTGTCCTGCCACTTGTGCCGATAGCAGCGTGAGTGTGGGGCGCAGTTGTTTGCCTTTGCTTTTGGCTACATGGCTCAAGGCCGATTGCAACAGAGCATCGGGCGAGTCGAACGCAGTGTCGAGCAATGCCTCGAAACGCTGCCATTCGTCGGCTAGTGGTTTGCGTATTTCGTTCAAATCGGCCATTGGTGGCGGTAGAATTTTTTCAGAGTGCAAAAGTACGAAAAAAATTGCTTACTTTCCAAGTAGTTGTTTTTCGAGTTTCAACAATTCGTCGCGATATTGGGCGGCCTCGATGAAGTTGAGATCTTTGGCGGCTTTCTCCATCAGGCGGCGAGTATGCTCTATGGCTTTCTCCAAGGCTTGTGGCGTCATCGATTTCACTACTGGGTCGGCGGCGAGGCTCGCAACTTCGGGTTCTACGTAGTAGTCGACGGGCTGCGGCTGTTTTTGCGGAGCGAGCGACGAGATGCCATTTTTCACAATCGGCGTTGGCGTGATGTGATGCTCCTCGTTGTAGCGCAACTGCTTTTCGCGGCGGCGGTTGGTCTCGTCGATGGTGCGCTGCATGCTCTCGGTGATGGTGTCGGCATACATAATCACTTTGCCGTTCACATTGCGGGCAGCGCGACCCGCCGTTTGTGTGAGCGAGCGATGATTGCGCAAAAATCCCTCTTTGTCGGCATCGAGAATGGCAACGAGCGACACTTGCGGCAGGTCCAAGCCTTCGCGCAGAAGATTGATGCCAATCAGCACATCGAAAAGCCCGTTGCGCAGGTCGTTCAAAATCTCCACACGTTCCAATGTTTCGATGTCGGAGTGAATGTAGCGACAACGTACGCCCATTTTTGTGAAATATTTGTCCAACTCCTCGGCCATGCGTTTGGTGAGTGTGGTCACTAGCACGCGCTCGTCTTTTTCGGCACGCTGCGCAATCTCCTCTAGCAGATCGTCTATCTGGTTCAGGCTTGGGCGCACTTCGATGATGGGGTCGAGCAGTCCCGTTGGGCGAATGACCTGTTCCACCACCACGCCTTCCGATTTTTGCAGTTCGTAGTCGGCGGGTGTGGCGCTTACATAGATGGCAGTATGCACAAGACTTTCGAACTCTTCGAATTTCAGCGGACGATTGTCGAGCGCGGCAGGCAGACGAAATCCGTAATCTACCAGATTTTGCTTGCGCGAACGGTCGCCGCCAAACATGGCGTGAACCTGCGGCAGTGTCACATGGCTCTCGTCGACAAAAAGCAGAAAATCTTTTGGAAAATAGTCGAGAAGACAGAATGGTCGCGTGCCGGGTTGCCGTCCATCGAAGTAGCGCGAATAGTTCTCCACGCCAGAGCAGTAACCCACTTCGCGTATCATTTCGAGGTCGTAATTCACCCTCTCTTCGAGGCGTTTGGCTTCGTATGGTTTTCCCATTTCGCGCAACTCTTCGGTGCGTTTCCCGAGGTCTATTGCTATCTGGTCGATGGCGGTGTTGATGCGTTCGCGAGTGGTTACGAAAATGTTGGCAGGGTAGATGTTGAATGCATCGAAACGCTCGATGGTGTGGTTGCTGGCAGGGTCGATGGCTTCGATGCTTTCTACCTCATCGTCCCAAAAGATGATGCGCAAAATGTAGTCTGTGTAGGCCAGAAAAATGTCTACTGTGTCGCCTTTTGCGCGGAAATTGCCGTGGTTCAGATCTATCTCGTTGCGTGTGTAGAGCCCGTCGACCAAGCGGCGCAAAAGGTCGTCGCGGAGCAGGCGTTTGCCGCACTCCACGCGAATGGCAGTGTCGTGAAAATCATCGGGATTGCCAATGCCGTAGAGGCACGAAACCGACGAGATGACCACCACATCGCGCCGTCCCGAGAGCAGTGCCGAAGTGGTGGCGAGTCGCAATTTTTCAATCTCGCCATTGATGGCAAGGTCTTTTTCGATGTAAGTGTCGCTGCTCGGAATGTAGGCCTCGGGCTGATAGTAGTCGTAGTACGAGACGAAATATTCCACTGCATTTTCGGGGAAAAACGCTTTGAACTCGTCGTACAGTTGCGAAGCCAGCGTCTTGTTGTGGCTCAGAATGAGCGTGGGGCGATTCAGGTTTGCCACCACATTGGCCATGGTGAAAGTCTTGCCCGAACCCGTAACTCCCAGCAGTGTTTGAAACGGCACGCCGCTCTCGACCCCTTCGGTGAGTTGCCGAATGGCCTCGGGCTGGTCGCCTGTGGGTTTGTAGTCAGAAACGAGCTTGAATTTTCCCATTTTCAACCGATTTTGCGAAAAAAACTGTTGATAACTTTCCGAAAAATGACGAAAATCTGACGATTTTTGCCTTTCGAAAACGCTGCAAAGGTACAATTTTTCCGAAAATCCACCATTTTTCGGGCAAAAGTTATCACCGCGCAAAGTTCATAAGTTGTTGATAACTTGGCACTTTTGTCGATAAAGTGTGCATTTTGTGCAATTTTCGCATTTTTTTTCGAGAAATACACACTATATATGGAAAAAAGTGGTAAATTTGTCCGTTATATATGTTGATAACTTGCCGAGAGTGTAATTTTTCGGCTGAAAACAAAGAAAAACATCCAAAACCTGATATTATGAAACGCTTCAGTTTGAGTTTTGCTGCTGTTGTTACCACGTTGCTGAGCATCGCTCCGCTCGCCAATGCGCAGGTAACATTTAGTCCAACTGTAACTCCAAGCACCACGGTTTGTGCCAACGATGAGGTTACCCTTTCGCTTACTCCAAGCGATGGCGGTACCAACTATTCGTACAACTGGAAATGGACCGATGGTTTAGGAAATTCACAAACCAAAGTGGATCTGCAGTCGTTTACCGACAATCCGAGTGCGACAACTACTTACGAATGGTGGGCTCGTGATGAGTATGACGACCTTGCTGGGCATGGTACAGTCTCGGTGAATGTAAATTCCGCGCCTACGGTAACAGCTGACCCATCGACCTACTATGTGATTTCGGGCGGAGACGTTACGCTCAAGGTTTCGGGCAATGCATTGGCTAAGTCGTACGAGTGGACTGCCGCCGACGGAACAGTGCAGACATCAACTACCGACGAACTCAATCTTACTGGCGTTACTGAAGATACACAATATACCGTTGTAGCCATTGGAGCGAATGGCTGCAGAAGCAAATCTGTTACTGTAAAAGTTGTTACTTTCAGTGTAGAAGCAAACAATGAAACGGTTTGCTATGGCGATGCGGTTACACTTACGGCAGAATCAGCCGATGGTTCTAAATACTATTGGGACGATGGTTTTGTGGGCGAATCGAATACTGTTTATCCTAAGGGCGTTCCTACTACAACCTACACGGTAACCATCAAAGATGCAAACGATGCTTTGGTGGCAACGCAGTCGATAAAAGTAAATGTGATTGCTAAACCTGAGGTTACCCTTACGCCAGACGAAACCAATATTTGCGCTGGCAAGACTGTAACTATCACGGCCACAAACAATACGGGAAACAAAGGTAAGTATGTTTGGAACACAGGCGATACCGGCAATTCGTTAATAGATGATCCAAGCGTCACCACTACTTACTGGGTACAGTTTACCGATGGAACCACAGGTTGTACGAGTGGGAAGACATATTGCACCATCAACGTAAGTCAAGCGGGTTCGGCCTCGATAAATGGCGCGAACTCTACTTGCGTGAATACGCCAATAGAACTCACCGTTTCGGGCGGCACAGCACAGCGCTGGTTCGACGAGAGCGGCATCGACATTACAATGCCATACACACCTACTTCGGTTGGCACAAAAACTATCTACTGCATAGTGAAAGATGCCAACGGCTGCGAGGTGAAAGCACAGAAAACCATTACCGTTGCGCCCGCACTCACGCCAACCATCTATGGCGATTTTGATATCTGCGTAGGCGAATCGGCTCAACTCAAAGTTTCGACCGATGGCGCAACCTACTTGTGGAGCAATAATTCTACCGAGCAGAGCATTACTGTTAGCCCAACTTCGGACGCTTCGTATTGGGTCGATGTTACAAAAAATGGCTGCACAGCACGAGTAACGCAAAAAGTTACAGTCAATGCCAAACCGACCATTAACATCACTGGTGGAACTACCATTTGCAAAGGTAGCACAGCGGTTGTTACAGCCGTAGCAACTGGCGGCAGCGGCACATACACCTATGCTTGGGACGACGAAAACAGCACTACCAATGCTACATTACGCGTAGCACCAACCTCTACTAAAACTTACAAAGTAACCGCTACCGATGCCGCTACTGGCTGCAGTAGCGAAAAATCGGTAACTATCGCTGTTGAAAGCGGTACGCCACCAACCATTCTCGGTCCAACCACGGTTTGCAAAGGCGTAGACTTCACACTTACTGCTTCCGATGGCGACTCGTTCGCTTGGGACGACGACGCTAGCACCACCACGGCAAGCATGACCGCCAATCTTACTACCGATCGCACCTACACTCTGACGGTGAAGAAAGGCAGTTGCACCTACACTGTTCAGCACAAGGTAACTATTGAAGATGGTCCAGTGGGTGAAATCACTGGCGAAACCAGCATCTGCAAAGGAGGCAGCACCAAACTGACTGCACCTGCGGGTACATCGTACACTTGGAGCACGGGTTCTACCGAACAATCAATCACTGTTACGACGGCTGGCACCTATTGGGTAGAAGTGAAGAAAGGCAACTGCACACTACACAAAGACATCACCATAACGGTAAACACGCCAACGGTAGCATCAATCACTACTCCTGATGGATTGACACTCTGCGCCAACAACGAACTCGGACTTAAGTTGGTGGCTTCGGAAGGTAAAGCCTACAAATGGAGCCCAACGGGCGAGACTTCGCAAGAGATCACCGCCAAACCAACAGCAACTGGACTCTATTCGGTTACTGTAACTGACGAACATGGTTGCGAATCGACTGCATCGGTGCTGGTTACGGTTGTTGAAGATCCTGCCGAATTGGCTCTGAATGCATCGGCGACCACAGTCTGCAAAGGCGAAAATGTGATTCTCACCGTGCTGAATGCTCCTTCGGGCAGCACTATCTCGTCGAACGATGGCAGCGTAACGGGCAATGTCGTTACTCACACCGCTTCTATTAGCAAGACCGTAACCGTGAAGGTAAAATCTGGCACTTGCGAATATGTTTTGACAAAAGACATCACCGTGCTCGATGCTCCTGCGGGAACAATCACTGGCACGACGGCTATTTGCCAAGGCGGAAGCACCGTGTTGGCTGCACCTGTTGCTCCTGCTGGTCAGGTCTACACCTATTTATGGAATACGGGCGAAACCTCGTCGACCATCACCGTGTCGGCAGTGGGCGATTATTATGTAACGGTGTCGAACGGCTCGTGCGAGACAAAATTGGCAGCCGTAACTGTTACTGAAAATATTCCTACTGCGCCAACTATCACGGCAAGTAAATCGACCATTTGCGCTGGCGAAACTATCACCCTTACGGCATCGAACTATGGTTCGATAACGGGTTGGAACGATGGCACACAAAATCTTGGTAACGCACAAGTTATATCGGTGTCGCCAACCACCACTACCAACTACGAACTCGTAGTAACCGATGCTAACGGCTGCGAGGCGAAAGCTTATCAGCAGATTGTGGTGAGCGCACCTATCGATGTAACCCTCACGGGCGACAATTCGGTTTGCGAAGGTGGCACTATCAGCGTAACCGTGAGTGGTGCGCCTAGCGGAAGCACCTATTCGTGGTCGACTGCTGGCACGCTGAGCAATGGCGATGCCACTCTCACCTTCACGCCAGGTGTGAACGACGCTGCTGTGTCGGTAACTGTAACTCCACCAGCGGCAAAAGGTTGCGCTGTTACTAAGACATTCTCGTTCACGGTAACGCCTGCTCCTACGGGCAACATCACTGGTGTAACATCGGTTTGCAATGGCGGTAGCACCACGCTGTATGCTCCTGCTGGTCCTACGGGAACAACCTACAAATGGAACACTGGCGCAACCACACAATCGATCACCACACCTGCGTTGTTCAAAAATACCGTTTATTCGGTCGACATTGTTTATCCAACGGGATGCACGCTGTCGCCAACGCCTGTCACTGTGAAGATAAACGCTGCGCCAATTGGCACCATCACTGCTTCGAGCGATGTGGTTTGTGTAGGCGAACAGGTTGAACTCACCGTTACTTCGGCTACCGCTACGGGTTGGACTTGGAGCAATGGCACAACTGGCACAAACAAGGCTTATTACACGCCAACTACCAGCGGCAATGTTCAATATTATGTCGATATCACTGCCAACGGCTGCACCGAGCGTGTAAGCAAAAACATCACTGTGGTTGATAAACCTGTGGCTGCCATCGACAAATCGGCATCGACCTCATCGTTCTGCGAAGGCGAGCAGGTAACCATTGTCGCTACGGGCGGTACACGTTACGAATTAAACGGACAAAGTAGCACTACTGGTGTATTCTTGCTCAATCCAACGGCAACGACCACTTACACCATTTCGGTATTCAACGAAAATGATTGCGAAAGTCTGGTAACGCACACCGTAACCAAACTCACGCCAACTGCCGAACCGAGCATTGTGGCGAACGGATCGCTCGAACTTTGCGTAGGCGATAGTCGCACACTTTCGATCAATAATGGCACAATAATTAGTTGGGCTGACGGCACATCTACACCAAATTATATATATACGGCAACTTCGGCCGACTTGGGAACGAAAACAATCACTGCCGAAGTGAAAGATATGAACGGCTGCACCAAGTCGTTAAGCATAGATTTTGTCGTTACCGAAATTCCTTCGGTGGCCATCACTACAACTAACGAAACCATCTGCAAAGGTGAAAAGGTAACTCTGACCGCTACACCGGGCTTGGCTTCGTATTCGTGGGAATCGGGCGAAAAGACTCAGGAGATAATTGTCTCGCCAAGCATTACCACAACTTATGTTGTAACTGGAACTAACGCTGGCGGTTGCTCGTCGACGGCTAAAATCACCATCAATGTGGCGACGCCTGATGCAGTATCGATTTCTGGTCCTGCCACGGCTTGCCCAGGCGAGAGCGTAACTCTGAGTGCTGTGGGCGGCAAAGCATGGAACTGGTCGCACGGACTTGGCACAGGCAATACGGCAACATTCAACGCTGCCACTACCACTACCTACACTTGCGAAATTACCGATTCGAAAGGTTGCGTAACCAAAGTGTCGCACACGCTCACCGTGAAAGAGACTCCAACGCCAACCGTTTCGGGTAATCTGAAAGTGTGTCAAGGTTTGAACACCACACTGAGCGCAAGCACCGCCGATGCCTACGAATGGAAGAAGGGCGCAACCGTGCTCAGCACTGCCTCGACATTGACATTGACCAATGTTCAAAGTTCGGAAGATTACACATTGACCGTAACCGTGAACGGCTGCCAAGCAAGCACTTCGTTCCGCGTAACGGCATGCGAAAATCCAACCGATGCAGCAATCGTTGGTAAAAATCAAGTCTGCGAAGGCGAATCGGTAACACTCACCGCTGTGGGCAATGGCACTTACTCGTGGAGTACTGGTGCAACAGGCAGTGAAATCACTGTAACGCCAACTGCTGCCAACCACATCTACCAACTGACTGTAACCGACATGAACGGTTGCACGCAGACGGTACAAAAGAACATCACCGTATCGCCAACGCCATCGGTAACCATCGATGGTCCGACCGAGGTTTGCGCTGGTGGTTCGGTTACCCTCACTGCTAGTGGTTCTGGCACGTTCTTGTGGGACGATGGCACGACCACTACTGCAACTCTCAACGTAACGCCTAGCGTAACGCGCGCTTACAAAGTAACCCTTACCGATGCTTCGGGCTGCACCGTAACTGCATCGCACACTGTAAATGTGAAGACATTGACCGCTCCGAAAATTTCGGCTGCGAAGACCGATGTCTGCAAAGGCGATAAAGTAACCCTGACTGCCACGGGCGAAACGGGTTGCACCTTCACTTGGCCCGATCTTGGAAGGACGGGTGCTAGCGTGGAGGTTTATCCAAGCACAACTACCACCTACAAAGTTACGGCTACGAACACCACTGGTTGCACTGCCGATGGCTACATCACTATCAATGTACACGAGCAACCTACGGTAACAGTGCTTGTCGATAAGTCGGCAATTTGCGCTGGCGAATCGGCTACCATCACCGTAACGGGCGGTACGGAATATACTTGCAATGGCGAGACGAACACTTCTGGTATTTTCAATGTTTCGCCAACCACGACTACACCATATAATATAGTGGTGAAAAATTCGGCTGGTTGCACCACAACTACATCGCAAACTATCACCGTAAATGAATTGCCGACTATCAGCATCTCGGGCGTCGATAAAGCATGCGCTGGCGAACTCATTACTCTCACGGCTACGGGCGGCACCGAATATTCGTGGAGCAACGGCATGACATCGCAAACTGCCACTTACACAATTTCTGGCACTGGCACCATGTCGGTTTGGGTGAAAGGTAAGAACGCTAGCGGCTGCTGGAGCGGTCAAGTGGCGCACAACATCACCATCAATACAAAACCAACCATTGCTGTTTCGGGAACGATGGATATTTGCGTTGGCAAATCGACTACACTCACTGCTTCGGGTGCAAGCACATACGTTTGGACTTGGAATGGCGGCTCGGCTATGGGCAACACATTGAACGTATCGCCAAATGCTACCACCGTTTATAAAGTAGTTGGTACTGATGCCAATGGTTGCGTAGGCGAAACTTCGGTTACTGTGAACGTTTATCCTGAACCTACGGTTTCCATTACAGGCGCGACCGAGGTGTGCGAGGGTGGCGAGATTACTCTTACTGCCAACGGCACAGGCACATTCTTGTGGAACACTGGCGAATCGTCGCAAAGCATAAAAGTAACATCGGCTGGAACTTATTCGGTTACCCTCACGGGCGAAGGCGGTTGCACTTCGAAAGCCGAAATCATTGTGAAACAGAGAACCATCACCGCTAAGATAAACGATGTGATAGATGGTGTATCGACTATTTGCGAAGGTAGCGACATCACTCTTACCGCTTCGGGTGGCAATGCATATAAGTGGGACAATGGCCTCGGAACGAACGCTACTGTTACTGTAAATCCGACTACATCGACCACCTATTGGGTTGAAGTTACTGACGCTTCGGGCTGCAGCAAACGCGTAAGTCACACTGTGAAGGTAACGCCCCAACCAACGCTCACCGTTGTGGGTAACACCACCATTTGCTATGGCGAGACCGCTAGCATCACTGTTTCGGGTGCGAAGACTTATGTTTGGAGCGATGGCATTGGCACTGGCGCAAGCATCAATGTAACGCCAGCATCGACATCGACCTACACCGTAACTGCTACCGACGAAAATGGTTGCGTTACAACGCAAGATATTAAGATTGAAGTTGTTCCAACGCCTGTGGCTTCTATCAAGGCTAGCAAAACAACTGTTTGCGAAGGCGAGTCGGTTACACTTACTGCCGAGGGCGGCGACAACTATGTTTGGGGCGATGGTAGCACGGGCGCATCCATTACCGTTACACCAACTGCGCCAAGCACTACCTATTCGGTTACGGCCTACAAGAATGGTTGCGCAAGTGCTGAAGTTTCGCAAGTCATCACTGTGAACGCGCTGCCAACGGTAACCATTAAACCATCGGCAACCACCGTTTGCAAAGGCGAACAGGTTACCCTTACTGCTTCGGGCGCTACATCGTACGAATGGAGCACGGGCGAAAAGACGCAAGCCATCACCGTTACGGTGAACAGCGATGCCACCTATTCGGTAATTGGTACACAAAATGGCTGCCAAGGCACTGCCTCGCAGAGCATTAAAGTGGCTACACCGCCTACCATCAACATCTCGAGCAACACTGGAAAACTCTATATCTGCAATGGCGAAAGCATTACGCTGACCGCCTCGGGAGCAAACACCTACACATGGTCTGGCGGATTGGGCAACACTGCTTCTATCACCGTTACGCCAACTGCTACCACTACATACGAGGTCGAAGGTGTTTCGGCAAATGGTTGCAAGGCTAAGGTGACGGTTGAAGTAATCGTTTACGATAAACCAAATCCGACGATCTCTGGTCAAACCGAAATTTGCGAAGGTAGTTACACCACTCTGACTGCCAACGATGCTAATGCCGTGGCTTGGGAGTGGAACACTGGAGCCAAAACTAAGAGCATCAATGCTTATCAGGCTGGCACTTACACAGTGACGGTAACTGGCAAGGGTGGTTGCACCTCTACTGCTACGGTCATTGTTACCTACCTGACGCCTGTCAATGGTTCGATTAGTGGGCCAGAAACCGTATGCAAAGGCGAAACTGTAACTCTTACGGCAAGTGGCGGTAAGACTTACAAATGGGATGAAAATGCTGCCGAAAGTGAGAAACTTGTTCTTTCGAATATCCAAGTTAGTGGCACGCACTGGGTTACCATTACTGGTGCCAATGGTTGCACGCAGCGTTTGGGTCATAGCATCATTGTGAACGAGCCACCAACGCTCTCCATCACTGGTAATCAAACCTTCTGCGAAGGTGGAAGCACCACTCTTACTGCAGTTGGTACGGGCGATGTGCTGTGGAGCACAGGAAGCACCAATCGTTCGATCACCGTATCTGCCGAAGGCAAGTACGATGCTACATTGACCGATGCCAACGGCTGCTCGACAACTCAGTCAGTGAACGTAACGCGCAATCCGCTGCCAGTAGCCATCATCTCTGGTCCTACAAAGGCTTGCGAAGGTGAACCTGTTACACTTACTGTTTCGGGTGCTGAAAGTTACACTTGGAGCACGGGCGCTACGGGTTCGAGCATTACGGTTCAACCTACTACAACCACAACCTACACCGTTACACCGAAGACTGGACTCTGCACTGGCGATCCAGCGAAGTTCACCGTAACTGTAAATAAGAAACCTGTAATTACTTTCAGTGGCGATTTGGAGATTTGCGCCGGCACTAAAGCCGTGATCACTGCCGATGGTGCCGACGAATATGTTTGGGGCGATGGCTCTACGGGCGCAACCTACACCACCGCAGTACTCGAATCGAACACCACATTCACCGTAACTGGTACAATTACTGAAACTGGTTGCTCGGCACAAAAACAGATTACCGTCGTTGTCAATCCAAAACCGGAAATCTCTATTTCGGGTACAACATCGGTTTGCGCTGGCGAATCGACCAAACTGACGGCTTCGCCTAGTGGTGCAACTTACGCATGGAGCAATGGTTCTACTGGTCGCACCGCAACCTTCAGCAATCTGATTAGCGACGAAGACTATTGGGTTGATGTAACCTTGGACAATGGCTGCACCGATCGCTATTATGGCACTATCAAAGTTTATGATATGCCTGCTGCCGAAATTATTACAAACACTGGTACGAACACTGTCTGTCGTGGCGAAAGCATCACCCTTACTGCTTCGGGCGGAACTACCTATTTGTGGACGCACGATGGCACGCGTAGTGCATCTGTTACCGTTACGCCAACGACCGATACAAAATATACTGTGAAGGTGATTGGCGAGGGCAACTGCTCGTCGACGGCTAGCATCAACATTCAAGTGCTCGATGTGCCAGAGGCTGCTATTGTGGCTGATAAGACCACGGTCTGCGAAGGCGACGATGTTACACTGTCGGCCAACGATGGTGTGAAATGGCAATGGTACAAAGGCAATACTGCGATTGCTGGCGAGACTGGTCAGCATTACACGATAAGCAACGCTTCGTATGGCACAACAACCTATAAAGTTGTGGTCGAAAATGCCGCAGGTTGCTCTACCACGGCTTCGTATGCGCTGGCTGTTACGCGCAAACCTGATGCCACCATTTCGGGCGTTACCAACATTTGCAGCGGCACAAGCACAACACTTACTGCACCGCTCTCCGATAGCTATCTGTGGAGTACGGGCGAGACTACGCGCAGCATCAATGTAACGCCGGCTGCTGGTAAAACTGACTATACGGTAACCGTTACTGTGGGCGATTGCTCGGCTACAGGCACAGTAACTGTAACTGTTAACCCGCTACCAACGCCAACGCTTCAGGCAGACGAAAATCCTGTTTGCGTGGGCAATTCTACCACACTGACTGCTGGCGCGGGCTTCAAATACTATAAATGGAGCACTGGCCAAGAGGGTCCGAATTTGCAATCGATTGGTGTTTCACCAACTGAAAATACCATCTACACTGTAACTGTAACCGATGCCAATGGTTGCACTGGTGTGGCGCAAGTTACCGTAAATGTAACGCAAGTGCCTGCACCAACCATCACCGTGCTTTCGGGTTCTGAAACCGTTTGCGCTGGCGAAGAGGTTATTCTGCAATCGAGCGCTGCCAAGGGATATCAGTGGAGCAGCAATGTGGAAGTATCGCAACAAAATGGACAAACCGTAGTGGTTTATCCAACGCAAACGAGTGTCTACACTGTAACAACCACAAACAAATCAGGTTGCCAAAGTTCGAAAGATATCACCATCAATGTAACTAAGTTGCCAACGCCTAAGATTACTGGCGCCGACAATATGTGCAAAGGCGATGAGACTGGTGTTGAACTTACCGCTAGCAGCGATGTTGCAGGCGCAACCTTCGTTTGGAGCACGGGCGACAATACTGCCAACATCGTTGTTAAACCTACCAAGACCACCACTTATAAAGTCTGGGCATACAACGGCACTTGCAAGAACCCAACGCCTGCCGAATTCACGCTGAAAGTGAACGACGCTCCTGCCGCTGCCATCACGGGTCGTTCGGCTATTTGCCTTGGCGAAACTGTTGAACTGGAAGCTACGGGCGGTGTTACCTACTTGTGGCAGAACATCGAAGGCTCGGCTAAAGCATTGAGCAAGATCACAGTATCGCCAACGCAGACCACAAAATATATCTGCACGGTAACCGACGATCATGGTTGCACGAAAGATGTTTCGCTCGAAGTAGTTGTTAATCCGCTGCCGAAACCAAGCATTACTGGTAAGAATAAGATTTGCCGTGGCGGAAGTGTAACTTTGGCTGCTACGGGTGGCAATAGTTACTTGTGGAGCACGAACGAAACCACCAAAGAGATCACCGTAACTCCTGCCTACACCACCACTTACACCGTGGAGGCTACCAATGCCAATGGTTGCACAAGCGAGGCTACATTCACTGTGGAGGTTGTTCAAGAACCTAAAGTGCATATCGAGGGACCGTCCGTGAGCTGCTCTGGCACGCCAGTTACACTTACCGTAACGCCCGAAGACAGCCGCACCTACACCTGCATTTGGAAACACAACAACTCTACCAAACTGGCCGAGGCTGTGAATCCAACTACGACTACCACCTACGAGGTAGAGGTGTTCGATGGCGAATGCTCTAAGACCTTGACGCACACGGTTACGGTAAATAAATTGGAAGATCCGAAGATTGACGGTCCTGCACAAATCTGCTTGGGCGAAGCGACCACGCTGACTGTGTCGAATAATCCGAACAACTTCGTATCGTATCAGTGGAGCACGGGCGAAACCACTCAAAGCATTGAGGTGAAACCTGCTGTAGTGGGTATGAGCACCTACACCGTTATTTGTACCGATGCTAACGAATGCACCAGCGAAGCTACCATCGACATTGTGGTTAACGCACTGCCCGATGTTACTGTTACTGCCTCGACCGACGTGCTTTGCGAAGGCGACAACAGCGTTACGCTGACCGCTTCGGGCGCTGGCATCAGTGGCAAATATAATTGGTACGAAGATGAACTCGCCACTGTGCTGTTGGCTGGTGGCGAAGGCACTGCGACCTACACATTCAACGACCTGACCTACACGAAGAAGATCTATGTGGTTGCCATCTCGAAACTTGGTTGCAAGAGCGCACCGAAAGAGTACGAATTGGTTGTAACGCCTAAACCGACCCCAACCATCACTTCGTCGGTTCCTGCCAATGTAATCTGCGCTGGCGGCACGGTCGAGTTGAGCGTTTCTGATCCCGATCCTGATGTAACCTTCGTTTGGAGCGATGGCACCGAGGGCGCGCACATGACCGCTACGGCTGCTGGCGAATATCGCGTTACGGCTACCAATGTGGCTGGCTGCACGCAAGATGCAACCATCACCCTCAACGAAGAGCCATTGCCCGCTGCGAAGATAACACCTTCGATTATAACAGGCACAGGTGCTGGCGTAGCAGAGGAAAATATTGCAAGAATTTGCGCTGGCACACGCTTGAAACTGACTGCCTCGCCGCTATCAACGCAGCAGCTCACCTATACCTACAAATGGAACACTGGTTCTATTGCAAGCGAAATAACTGTGAACCCAACTGCTAGCACCACCTATTCGGTAGTGATAACCAGTGCTTCGGGTTGCGAACAGACCGCTACAATAGAAGTGAAGGTGAACGAATTCGTAACCATCGAAGGTAAAACCGAAGTCTGCGCAGGAATGCCGTACGTATTGAATGCGATAGGCAATAATTTGAGCTATTACGAATGGACGCGCAATGGTGAGAAGTTGCCTCAATTTGATGGCGTGTCGAGCATCAAATGTGTCGATTCTGTGCCTGATGGACAGATGTCGGCCGAGGTAGTTTATGGCGTGAAGTGTATTTACGACAACAACTGCGAAACCGATACTACCATCACCGTTAAGGTTTATGCCAAACCGAGCGATCTCACCATCAATGGCATTGGTGGCGCCGATGCAATGGATTCGGTTTGTGTAGAATCGGCAAAACAACTCTCGGTAATTCCAACGGGCGGTTCGTCGCTCACGGGCGCAACTTACAACTGGACTGGTTCGGGCATTACCGATCCAACGGCGGCTACGCAAACCATCACGCCAACGGCTGTTGGTCAAGAACCTTACTCTTGCCAAATAACCATGCCTGGCGGTTGCGATACCACTGTCAACATCATCTTGAAAGCCGTGGCATTGCCCGAATTGGCAGTTTGCCCAGATACTACTATCTGCTTTGGAACAGAGGCACAACTCTATCTGACCGCTAAGAATAACTGTCCTGATGGCACAACCATTACATGGACTAGCGATAATGGCGGTGGCGGCGCTAGTGGCGATGTTGTTCGCGTGGCACCAACCACAACGACCACCTACACCGTTACGGCTAAAACGCCTGCACCACTTGGTTGCAGCACCACTCAAACGGTTACCGTAACTGTCATTCCGCAACAGCAGCCCACGGTTACTCCTTCGCCTGCACTCATCTGCCTCGATGCAGCGGGCATTAGCGAGGACGATCTGAACTTGACTACTGAAGATACCGACTCGGAAGGTCGCGCCTTTAAGGCTTACAAGTGGTATGCCGAGGACGATCCGACCACCATCATTGGTACATCGAATGCCATCACAGTGCCGAAAGCCAACATCACAGCCACACGCACCTATGTGGTTGAGGTTACCACGCAAGAAGGTTGCACCGCTCTTGGTAGCATCGAAGTGCCTGTAAGCGAGAAACCATCGGTATCGATCAAGGGCGAAACGCAAGTTTGCGAAGGCAAGTCGCTTGTGCTGCAAGCCGAAAGTCCAATAAATGTAACGCGTTACGAATGGACTACCAACGACGATCCGAATACGGTATTCGCCACCACGCAGAGTGTTACCGTTTGGCCAACTACCACGGTTAATACCTACTACTTGACCGTTTACAACGACAAGGGTTGCCGCTTCGAGGTGAACCCAGGTCATAATGTAACAATTCTGAAAGCACCGAAACCGCAGATTGCTGCCGATCACAACCCAATTTGTGAAGGCGATGATGTAATTCTTACCGCATCTGACCTGAACAGCGGCACTTGCACGGTTGTTTGGGACGATAACTCTACCAACCCAGTGCGTAAGATTGTTGGTTTGACATCGACTACCACCTACAATGTAACCCTCACCAACGAGAATGGTTGCGTTGAGCAGGTTGAATACATCGTTAATGTGAACCCGCTGCCGAAACTGAAGATTACGGGTAACACGCAAGTGTGCGTTGGCGACAGCGTGCTGTTGAGCGTTGAAGATGCCAATGGCGTCGACAATAAATACAGCTGGACTGGCGGCGCATGGCGCGAGGCTACCGATCAAGGTTCGGTCAACAACAGCAAAGTTTGGGTTTATCCGACCAATATTGTCGACAGCACCGAATACTGCGTAACATCTGTCGATGTGAACTCGTGCAATAGCAAACAGGTTTGTCATAAGATTTTGGCATTCGCTAAACCGATAGCCATGATCAACGGCAAACAGATGGCTACCGACACCATTTGCGTGGGTCAGAGCCTGATACTCGAAGCCACGGGCGGTAGCAAGTTCAAATGGAGCACCAATGCCGAATCGCAGCAGATAACCACGCCTATCTACAACTCGGTAAATACCTACATATTCTGGGTTGATGTGTATAACGAGGCTAACTGCGTTCAACGCGACTCCATCTGGATTAAAGTCGCTCCGAAACCGAGTGCTTACATCGAATCAGTTTCGCCTGCTACACAAGTGTGCGAAGGTACAACCGTGACCATGCGCGCTTCGGACGCTCCTACGGGCAGCCGCTACACCTATGCATGGACCAACAATACGGGCGAAACCATCGAAAATGCTAATCAGCAAGAAATCTCGGTAACGCCAACCGTTACTACGGCTTACAAACTTGTGATTACCGATGTCGAAACCGAGTGTGTGAAAGAGATTTTGCAGACCATCTACATCGATCCGAAGGCTAAAGTGAACTTCACTGCAACGCCCGACACCATTTGCGAAGGCGATGTGTTCAGTCTTGAGATCGAAGGCGATGTGTCGAATCAGACTATTGCTTGGGAGAAGTTGCGCAACGGCTCGGCTCAAGATGCATCGTCGTGGGCTGACAAGACGACCATTCTCGACTCGCCAACGGCTAGCGAATATATCTACCGCGCTACGCTCACCAACAAGGTTACTGGTTGCCTGACAGTGCTCGAACGCCGACTCGTGGTTGTTCGTGTGCCGAAAGCCTCTATTCAGATTCCGAATAAGACAACCACTACCATTTGCCAAGGCGATCCAATAGAATTGCAGGCTTGGAACGACGAAGGTAAGTACTCGCTTGCGCAGATGATTCAGTTTGTTTGGAAAGTTGGTGACGACACCATCGCACCACTCAACCAACAGAAGATAACTGTTTATCCGCGCACTACTACCACCTACACGCTGATAATGCAGAGCCTTGAAAATGGTTGCACTTCGTCGTACGATACCACTATCAATGTGCTCGAGATTCCGAAAGTGAATGTCGTGGAGCCTGATAATCAGGTTATTTGCGAGGACGAAGAGATCACCTTTACGCTCGAAGGTCTTTTGCCAGAGTATGGCGTAACGTGGAACAAATACGATCGTGGTAATCTCATCGCATCGTGGACTAAGAATGGCGTAACAACTGTTACCGATAAACCAACCAAGAGTGAATACGAGTACAGAGTGAATGTCTCAAACCCACTCGGTTGCGATACCACCATTGTGCGCCACTTGCGCGTGAACGCTGTGCCACGACCAGGCATTAAGTTCCCAGGTACTAAGCAAGACACCATCTGCGAGGGCGAAGAGGCTTGGTTGCAGGCTACAAATGCCGAAAGCAGCTGGAGTACGATGTACTACACCTACGGCTGGTTGAACCATGGCGATACGCTGACGCACGACGACTACACGCTGAAGTTGAAACCGACTAAGACTGACAATTATACCTTCTATATCATCGATAAGACTTCGGGTTGCCGCCGCACCATCGACACCACCATTGTAGTGCTGCCGATACCGCGTGTCGAGCTGAGTGAACCAGGCACATCGCTGTGCGAAGGCGAAATGTACACCCTCGAACTCAGTAGCGAACTGCCGCTGACCGATGCTACCATCACTTGGACTAAGACTGATAGTTACAGCACAACGCTCGATACGAAGAACGACATCGTAACCTACAGCGATATGCCAACTGCTGGTAACTACACCTACACTGTGGTGATTGCCAACAAGAACAAGTGCGACACTACCATTGTTCGTAAACTGAGCGTCAGCACCGTGCCGCAACCTTACATCATGATTGGCGATGGCACTGGCGACACCATTTGCGAAGGCGATCAAGTGAAGCTGATTGGTCAGAACCTGAAGAGCAACTACAACTTTACCGATTATCCTGTAGCATGGATTGTTGGTAACGATACGCTCCAAAAAGATCAGACGCAACTGATTGACAAACCACAAAAGACCACAACCTACAAATTTGTGGTAACCAATGCGGCTACGGGTTGCTTCCTCGCTGTCGACACCACCATATATGTGAAGGCTCGCCCAGCAACCAAGCTGAAAGTGAAGTTGCCAGGTGGCTCTACCGATAGCGCCATTTGCAAAGGCGAATCTATCAGCATGCAGATAGTCGATACTGTGGCTAACAACACCGACGGATTGCATGTTCAGTGGAAACGCAATGGCGTGATTGTGAACGAATGGAAGGATAAGTTCGACATTGTGAACTACACGCCCGACGATGACGAAAGTTATGTGATAACCGTCGACAATGGTCGCTGCCCGATAGTGCTGAACTACGACCTGACAGTGAACTATCTGCCCGATCCTACGGTTGAGCTGAGAGCTGGCTCGCGTGAGGTTTGCGCTGGTACGCGTGTCGACATTGGCGGCGCACAAAACCAAGATCTCGATTCGCGCTATGTTTACGAATGGACAACAGTGCCTGTGGGCGAAGTCATCGCAAATCCGCACGACAAGGACATTGCGGTTTATCCGTACACCACAACCACCTATGTCTACACCGTAACCGATACGCAGACGGGTTGCTCGCGCTCCGACAGCATTGCTATCGCCGTAAATCAACGGCCAAATGTAACGCTCGAGGTCATCTATCCCGAAGGCGCTGACGGCAACCTCATCTGCCAGACCGAGCCTGTAACACTGCGTCTGCGTGGCGAAACCGATAGTCTGACTACTCTGTGGTTTGTGAATACGATTCCACAAGCCGAATGGGCCGACAAACTCTCAATTACTGATGCACCAAGCAACGAGCGAAACGACTACACTGTGAAAGTTTCTAACGGTAAATGCGAACTGCAAATAGACACAACTATTTTGGTAAGCAAAGTGCCTAATCCGAAGATTTACAGCGTAGGCGACATCACCACCATTTGCGAAGGCACCAAAGTGGAACTGAAAGCGCAAGAGCCGCAAATTTCGACGATGGTAAATGGTAAGAACATCAACGACTATCGCTGGACAAGTAGCAATCCGAAGGAAGTTCTCGAAAATCCGACGAACCAAAACATTCTCGTTTACCCGAAGACTACTACGACTTACACTTACACCGCTACCAATTTGCTCACAGGTTGCTCGCGTTTCGATACGTTGCGCATTGTGGTAAATCTGAAGCCAGAGGCTAAATTCGAAGTGGCTTATGGTGCAAACATCGCTGCCGATAGTACCATTTGCGCTGGCGATCCTGTTACTCTGCGCGTAACTAGCAACGATGCGGGCAACCTCTACACCAAGTGGTATGCCAACGAACACGAAGTGCCCGATTGGGAGAATTTGCTCACCGTTACCGATGTTTGTCCCGATAGCACGGTTATCTATCGCGTGGAAGTAAGCAACGACCACTGCACTGCCGATCCTCTGGAGCAGACGGTGAAAGTGAAGTTCGTTCCAAATCCGACGATTGAAATCAAGAGTGGCGGAACGACCATGTGCGAAGGCGAACAACTGCTGTTGGTTGCTAAAGCCGCTCAACGCCAAGATCTTGGATTTAAGTATCAATGGTTGTCGAGCTCGCCGAACGATCAAATCAGCGACTCTACGGGTCAATCACTTCGCGTT
>CAVHRT010000002.1:0-66218 GCA_963638355.1 Flexilinea sp.
CATTCAAACCTTCGGCCAAAATGCGCTCGTAAATTCTTATCTGGTCGGCAGCGTTTTCTATTCCAGCCAAGGCGCGAGCATGCCCCATATCGATTTTGCCATCTTTTATGCCGAGTTGAATTTCGGCGGGCAGTTTGAGCAGACGCACATAGTTCGCCACGGTAGCACGTTTTTTACCAATCTTCTGACTCAAAGCCTCTTGCGTCAGATTGTAGTCGTTCATCAATTTGTGATAACTGAGCGCTATCTCCATGGCGTTCAAGTCCTCGCGCTGCAGGTTTTCGATGAGCGCCATCAGTTGCACTTGCTGACCGTCGCTCGCCGTCTTGATGTAGGCGGGAATTTTCTCAAGTCCAGCCAATTTCGCAGCGCGCCAACGGCGTTCGCCAGCGATTATCTGATAGTGTCCCTCGTCGATTTTGCGCAGTGTGATGGGCGAAATCACGCCATATTCTTTGATTGAATCAGCCAATTCGGTCAGCGCATCGTCGTCGAAAATGGTGCGTGGCTGATCGGGATTAGCATCAATCAGGCCGATTTCAATTTCGTTGATCGACGAGCCACCCTGCGGCTGCGCATCAACATCGATATCTTTTAACAGGGCGCCAAGACCGCGTCCCAAAGCAGATTGTTTTGCCATAAAAAAGTTTAATGTTTCAAGTTTAACATTTCAAGTTGGTCAGTGAGCCCGTCGAACCGCAAAATCTCCCCTTCTCTGAGGGGGTCGGGGAGAGTCACTTCCTATTTATCAACTCTTTTGCCAAATCGAGGTAGTTGATTGCGCCGCGCGATTCGGGATCGTATTTCAGCACTGGCACGCCATAACTTGCAGCCTCGCTCAGTTTTATGTTGCGCTGAATCATAGTGTCGAACACCAAATTTCCAAAATGCGTTTTCAGCTCGGTTGCCACTTGGTTGGCAAGGCGCAGACGCGCATCGAACATGGTAAGCACAAATCCATCGACTCTGAGTTGTTTGTTCTGACCGTTCTTCAGCAGTTTGATGGTGTGCATCAGTTTGCCAATGCCTTCGAGGGCAAAATATTCGGCCTGAACAGGGATAATCACCGTGTCGGACGCAGCAAGTGCGTTCACCGTGAGCAGTCCGAGCGACGGCGAGCAGTCAATCAGAATGTAATCGTACTGATCCTTTACCTGCGCCAAGGCACGACGCATGTAGAGTTCGCGGTCTTCCACCTCGACGAGTTCCAACTCAGCGCCCACAAGGTTGATGTCGGAAGTGATGAGGTCGAGCCCTTCCATCTCGGTGTGATGAATGGCTTCGCTGGTTTCAATCTTGCCAATAAGGCTTTGATAGATGGTTTTGTCCTGATTGGTGATGTCGAATCCCAAACCCGTGGAGGCGTTGGCCTGCGGGTCGGCATCTACGAGCAGCACTTTTTTGCCATAGTGGGCAAGCGATGCCGCCAAATTGATACTCGTGGTGGTCTTTCCTACGCCACCCTTCTGATTGGCAATTGCAATAATTTTTCCCATAGTCGTATGTTGATTTCAAATTTTTGCTTCGCAAGATTTTTGGTTAGACCACTTCTAACTTCTCACTGCTAACTTCTAACTAAAAAATCCTAACTTTCTAGCTGTTTTTCCACCACTTCAATTATCTTTTCCGATGGAATGCTTTCGAGGCAGCGGTAGTCGCCAAATTTACAGCGTTTGTCTTCGTGTACGGTGCATGGTCGGCACGAAAAATCTACGCCAACTTGATTTTCGTTAGGTTGTTTCCACCCGCCAAAACCTGCGAACGGATGCGTTGCGCCCCAAATGCTCACAGTGGGCGTGGCCGTGAGCGCAGCCAAGTGCATATTGCCCGAATCCATCGTTATCATCACATCGAGCTGCTCCATCAGAGCCAACTCTTCGTCGAGTTTGAGCGAGGTGTGAACGGCATACACATTCGAAAAAACCGTCTGCCAATCGCCCAAAAGTTCGTTCTCCATCTCGCCAGCGCCAAATAGAAAAATTTTGGTATTTGGCTGATTATCAAAATGTCGAATCACATTTTTCGTCTTTCTGAAAGGCAGCGTTTTGCCTCGCGCAATCGACAGCGGCGCAATGCCAATCCAATGCCCAAGTTTCGGACCGTAGAGTTCCGCAATTTTCTGCCGTTTTTCGTCCGAAGCGCGCGGAATGCGCACAAATTCGTTGTCGGTTCGCAAGCCCGCCTGCGCAAAAGCCTCGCTGTAACGCTCAAAAATCGGCTTCAGCGAACGGAAGCGCTGCGCTCCGCGATGCAGCAACAGTCGGCGTTCGGCGCGCTGCTTGTCAACAACTATTATTTTCGAACCGCAAATGCGCAGCAAAAATCGTATCAAGCGCGTCCGCACCGCATCTTGCAGGTCAATCACCACATCGAAATGCTGACTACGCAGTCCGCGAACCAACCGCAAAGCACCTCGCACGCCCTTGTGCTGACCGCGAATGTCAGCCCCAACGAACTGAACATGAGCAAAATGCGAAAAAAGCGGCTGCAAAAAGTGCCGACTCAGCACCGCGAACTGGTGTTCGGGGTAGCGCCTATCGAGCGAATCGAGCAGTGGGACGATGCTCGCCACATTGCTAATACCCGAAAAACAGATGATAAGCACCTTCATTGTCGCCTTTTTATCGCAGATTTTCGTCTGCCATTTCAAAGTACAAATATAGTGCTTTTTTTGGAGCGGCAATCACTCGTGGAACATTTTTTTTGAAAAATCTGCACGCAATGGCGAAAAAATGCCGATGAAACCGCCATTTTATCACTTTTCAAAAGTCAGTTTTTCGAAGCCAAATTTTTGCAGATAATCGGCCAAATATTCCTGTTCGGTCTGACCAGGAGTTGGAATAAGCGTTGCAGTTTTGTCCACCGACATCAAATCCATGATGGTGCTGTAGCCAGAGCGACAAAAAATGCGTGGAGTAGCCAAAAGAAGCCGCTGTAACTCGCTAGTTTTCAGATGATTACAAAATTCAACATTCCCACTCGAAGGCAACGTTTCGGAGCAAGTAGGCAGTCCACGAACAATCAAACAGCGACCATTTTGATGCGAAAAAAGTTCGGTGAGTTTATTTTCGAAAATTGTGCGCTGCGGTTCAGGACCCGAGACCAAGCCAAGGCAATCAAATTCCGATTTTTCTGAAGAGAAATCTGCCTTCTCGAATCGTGAAATTATTCCGATGAAATGGGCGTTTTGTGGCAATGGATATTTGTGCGCAAGGTCGCCACAGAGTTGCAAATTTTCATCGTCTGGAATCCAGCAAAAATCGTATTTTTTGATGATTCTTTGGTGCAATCGCCACACCATTTTTTCGGTAAAACGGCACGATTTCGGCATTTTCACCATCAATTGGTGAGTGATGTAAACGCACTGCGCCCTACGAGTCCACAGTCCAAAACGATTGTCGGAAATAACGCAATCTATCTGATTTTTCTCGATTATTTCGCGCAATTTTCGGTGTTCGCGCGCAATCTGAATGACAAACTTTGGCAACTGCCACAGCATGGCTCCAACCTGCGATTGCGACGCGGAATAACGCACCGTCAATCCCGCAAAACGAACGATCTGCAAATCTGGAAATTCCGTTTGTAGAAAGCGATAAGCGCCACCATCGGCCGCCAAAATCACCTGCTTGCCAACCGCCAAAAGCGCACGAACAATCGGTGTGCAGCGCGTGGCATGACCGAGCCCCCAATCGAGCGGACAAACCAACACGCGCCGCCCGCTGATTTTGGCGATTTCATCGGACAATTTTAAGGACATCGCGCGGGAAAATTACTCGGTTACAAGCACTTCGAAACCCAACGCCTTCACACGATCGGCAATGGCGTGGAGCGTTTCGGCAGAGGCTTTTTGCAGATTTTCGACAGGCGTGGCACGATCGAGCGAATAGACCATCACTTCGCGCGGCTGAATCTTCTTCAACGCCTCGAGCCAAGCCGAAACCTCAGCCTCGGTGGTGTTGTCGATGTGCTGCCCTTGATAGTCGCCCGTAAAAAAGAGCGTTTGAACAATCACATTGTCGAAAGTCGCCATTTCATCGACAATTTTCGCCACCGAAAAATCCAAATGCCGCGGTTGATTGATGAGTTTTGCGGTGCTTTCGATGGCAGAATCGAGCTTCAAAATGTTGTTGTCGACTTTGAGCAAAGCCGTTCGCACACTGGCTTTGTCGATGCGCGTGGCGTTCGACAGCACACTCACCTTGGCCGACGGATAGAGTTGGTCGCGCAGCGCAATGGTATCGTCGATTATTTCGGCAAAATGTGGGTGCAACGTCGGTTCGCCATTTCCAGCGAAAGTGATGACATCGACTGGCGCATTTTTCTCGATTAAATCGCGCAATTTGGCTTCGAGATGCTGACGAATTTCGTCGCGCGATGGGATGCGTGCCTCGCCATGAGGCGTCGAAAATCCGCACTCGCAATAGAGGCACTCGAACGAGCAAACTTTGGCATTTGGCGGCAACAAATTCACGCCAAGCGATGCGCCCAAACGGCGACTGTGTATTGGTCCGAAGACTGGTTCTGGGAAAAGCATGATGATTTCAGATTTCAAATTTCAGATTGATTTTTGCTCCGCTCGGCAAACTAAAAACGAGTTTTCGTTTGCTCTCGCTTATCGCAAAAATTCAGATTTCAGATTGGGGCAGTGCGTTCGTCAAGCCGCAGTACCCCACTTTATGAACTTTACAACTTTCTACTAAATATCTGCATTTCGTTTTGTCCGAAAAGTTCGATTTTCGTCGGTTTCATCGGGAAATTTGGAGCTTTCACGCCGTCGCCAATGGTCACTGGCGAAGTCTCGATGCGCGCCTCGTCCCACAAGTCGAGATCGATGAACGACTGCAGCAATTGTCGCCCACCTTCCACAATCACCGATTGCAGTTCGTGCTGATAGAGATAATCGACTATTTGCGGCACTATATTTTGTCCAAAATCGAGCCGAACATAAGCGATATTCCCGATTGTTTCGTCTTTCGTGGCATTGAAAACCACGGTTGGCGCGCTATCGTCGAGCAGACGATAGTCGGCAGGAATGCGCAGCGACCGATCGACTACCATGCGCACTGGATTTTGGCTTCCCCACTTGCGCGAAGTGAGGTGCGGATTGTCGAGCAACGCAGTGTTTGTACCAATCAAAATGGCCGATTCCACCGAGCGAATTTGATGATTGAGCGTCTTTGTAACCTCGTTCGAGATACGCAACGGAGGCGTGCTGGCATCGTCGCGAATTTTATCGATGAAACCGTCGGCAGTTTGCGCCCATTTCAGCAAAATGAAGGGACGTTTTTTGGTGTGAAAAGTGATGAAACGACGGTTCAGCCAGCGACATTCTGGTTCAAGCACATGCTCGATCACCTCCACGCCAGCCTCGCGCAACATGGCGATGCCACGGCCGTTCACTTTTTCGTTCGGATCGCCCATGCCAACCACCACGCGCGGAATTCGCTTTTCGATGATAAGTTTGGCGCAAGGCGGTGTTTTGCCATAGTGCGAACAGGGTTCAAGGCTCACATAGAGCGTCGATTGCGGCAAGAGTTCTGGATTTTTCACCGAAGCAATGGCATTCACCTCGGCATGCGGCAGCCCACAACGATGATGATAGCCCTCGCCAATAATCACGCCATTGTGAACCAACACTGCGCCCACCATGGGATTTGGAGCGGTCTGACCTTCGGCCTGCTGCGCCAACTGCAAGCAACGACGCATATAAAGTTCGTCTGTCTCCATCAGTTTTTCTTGGAAAAATCAACTTACAAAGGTACAAATTTAATCGCAATTTGTCGCACTATTTTTTTTGCACCGAAAAATCTACACCCTATATATTGCATTTTCGACAAAAAATTGCGAACTTTGCAACTTCGTATTTTAGGGTAAAAAGACTATTTAAAAATCACTTAACTATGTGTGGAATAGTAGGTTATGTAGGTAAGCGCGATGCTTATCCCGTACTGACAAAGGGTCTTCATAGGCTCGAATACCGTGGCTACGACAGTGCTGGCGTGGCGCTCATCAATCCGCAAGGCAAACTGAACGTCTACAAGACCAAAGGCAAAGTGTCGGAACTCGAGGCTTTTGCCACCGACAAAGATGTGAGCGGCACCATTGGCATTGCTCACACGCGCTGGGCCACCCACGGCGAGCCAAACACCGCCAACGCTCACCCGCATTATTCCGAATCGGAAGAGTTGGCAATAATTCACAACGGCATCATCGAAAATTATGCTGTGCTGAAACAGGGTTTGATTCAACACGGCTACACTTTCAAAAGCGACACCGACACAGAAGTGCTTGTTCAGTTGATAGAATACACCAAGCGCACCGACAATGTCGATCTGAAAACTGCCGTACAACTCGCTCTGAATCAGGTAGTTGGCGCATACGCCATAGCAGTGCTCGATCGCTCAAATCCCGACATCATAGTGGCAGCACGCAAAGGCAGTCCGCTGGTGGTTGGCATTGGCGATGGCGAATACTTTCTGGCTTCTGATGCCACGCCAATCGTTGAATACACCGACAAAGTGGTCTACATCGACGACGAAGAGGTTGTAACCATCGTACGCAATCAGCCGCTCGACATCACCACCATTGGCAACGTGAAAAAAACGCCAGAAATTCAGCGTTTGGAACTGACCATGTCGCAACTGGAAAAATGCGGCTATCCGCACTTCATGCTGAAAGAGATTTTCGAGCAACCCACAACGCTCGCAGCCAGCATGCGCGGTCGCATCAATGTAGATCAAAACAACGTAACCATCGCAGGTTTCATCGACAACAAAGAGCGTTTCCTCAATGCCAAACGCATCATCATCACCGCTTGCGGCACGTCGTGGCACGCAGGACTGATTGGCATGTACGCCATCGAAGAGTTTGCGCGCATTCCTGTGGAAGTGGAATATTCGTCGGAATTTCGTTACCGCAAACCTGTGATTAGCAAAGACGATGTGGTGATTGCCATCTCGCAATCGGGCGAAACTGCCGACACCTTGGCTGCCATAGAATTGGCAAAATCGTACGGCGCATTCATCTTCGGCATTTGCAATGTGGTTGGTTCCAGTATAGCGCGCGCCGCCAACAGCGGTTGCTACACGCACGTCGGCCCCGAAATTGGCGTAGCATCGACCAAAGCATTCACAGCGCAAGTTACGGTGCTCACCATGTTGGCTCTGATGATCGGTCGCGCCAAAGGCACACTCGACGAAACACGCTACCTGCAAATAGTGTCGGAATTGGGCAAAATTCCTGATAAAATCGCCGAAATCTTGAAGCAAAACGACCATATTGCCGAGTTTGCCAAGACTTTCACCTACGCACAAAACTTCATCTACCTCGGTCGCGGATTCAACTATCCTGTGGCGCTCGAAGGCGCACTTAAGTTGAAGGAAATCAGCTACATACATGCCGAAGGCTATCCTGCAGCCGAGATGAAACACGGTCCTATCGCGCTCATTTCGCAAGAGATGCCCGTGGTGGTGATTGCGCCTCACTGCAGCACCTACGAGAAGATTGTGAGCAACATTCAAGAGGTAAAAGCGCGCAAAGGACGCATCATTTCGGTGGTTACCGAAGGCGACGAAGTGGTTCGCAACATGTCGGACTACACCATCACCATTCCGAAGACCGAAGAGTGCCTCGCGCCACTTTTGGCAGTTGTGCCGCTGCAACTTTTGGCATATCACATAGCCGTGGTGAAAGGCTGCGACGTGGATCAACCCCGGAATCTGGCTAAATCGGTAACCGTAGAATGACCGCACCAACCGAAACACAACGCAGCGCCGTGCTTCTCATCTTCACGGGAGGCACCATCAGCATGGGCGAAAATCCATCGACCCAAGCGCTGGCTCCGCTCGATAGCGACCGTGTGCTGAGCCTCATTCCCGAGTTGGAAATGCTCGGCGTCGATATCTCGTCGGTGTCGTTCACGCCGCTCATCGACTCGTCCGACATACAGCCCGAAGCGTGGGTGCGCATTGCCGAGACCATTCGCGACAACTATCAGCGTTTCGATGGATTTGTAGTGCTTCACGGCACCGACACCATGGCCTATTCGGCTTCGGCACTCAGTTTCATGCTCGAACATCTGGGCAAACCAGTCATCTTCACGGGAGCACAACTGCCCGTGGGTGTTTTGCGCAGCGATGCCAAAGAAAATTTGATTACCGCCATAGAACTTGCCGCCGCCAAAGACGAGCGCGGACAAGCCTGCGTGCCAGAAGTCTGCCTTTTTTTCGAAGATAAACTGATGCGCGGCAACCGCACCACCAAGCGCAACACCGAAGAGTTCAACGCATTCGCATCGTTCAACTATCCAGAGTTGGCAAAGACAGGCGTTCACATAAAATATGCCACAGCAGCCATTCATCGGAGCAGCGCACCACAACAGTTTGCCATTCAAACAAAGCTCGACACGCACATCGCCATTCTAAAAATTTTCCCGGGAATAAACGAAGCCACAGTGCGCGCCATTTTGCAAACCGAGGGACTTCGCGCCGTTGTGCTCGAAAGTTTTGGAGCGGGCAACGCGCCACGCAGCGAATGGCTCTATCTGCTTTTGAAAGATGCCACCGACCGCGGCATAGTAGTGGTGAACATTACGCAATGTCGCGCTGGCAGCGTGGAGATGGGACGCTACGAAACCAGCGTGAACCTGCAACGCGCCGGTGTGGTGAGCGGCAGCGACATGACCACCGAAGCCGCCGTAACCAAACTGATGTATCTGCTCGGGCAAAATGCCGATGCAGCCATAGTGCGCCACCTGATGGCACAACCACTAAGAGGAGAACTTACACTGTAATTAACATTTTTTACGATATTTTGATGAAAAAGATTCTGAGTTTAATTTTTGCTGCTTCAACTGCTGTTTTCACTTTTGGTCAAGATGTAGCCAACGATTCGCTGGCGCAAGCAGCATTACAGGACACCACCACAGTCATTCCAGCCGATTTCGACGAAGATCTGGACGAGATAGTCCACAATTGGTACTTGCAAAATGCCAAAATAGGCGATTGTTCCAAAGATACTGGCATAATTTTCGCCACCGATAGCGCCTACATTGCCCGTCTGCAAAGGCTTCCGTACATCATGGAGATGCCCTACAACAGCATTGTGAAACGATTCATCGAACACTATTTGCAACGCCCATCGAAAATAGAATATATGCTCGGCATTGGCGAGACTTACTATTTCCCGATTTTCGAAAATGCGCTCGAACGTTATGGCGTGCCGCTCGAAATGAAATATCTGCCTGTGATGGAATCGGCACTGAACGCTCGCGCCACCTCGCGCGTGGGAGCGGCTGGACTTTGGCAATTTATGGTGCCAACGGGTCGACTCTATGGTTTGGAGGTGAACAGTCTGGTCGACGAGCGCCGCGACCCGATAAAATCGTCGGACGCTGCGGCCCGCTATCTGCGCGATCTCTACAATATCTACCACGATTGGCACTTGGTGATAGCCGCCTACAACTGCGGTCCTGGCAACGTATCGAAAGCCACACGCTACGCTGGCGGCGGCAAAAAAGATTATTGGCAAATTTATCCCTATCTGCCAAAAGAGACACGCAGCTATGTGCCAATTTTCATTGCTGCTAACTACGTGATGAACTACTACGATCAGCATAATATGTGTCCCGTGGAGCCAAACATAACCGTGGCAACCGACACCGTGATGGTGGGCAAACGCATTCATCTTCAGCAAGTTTCCGACATTCTTGGAATATCGATGGACGAGTTGCGTTTCTTGAATCCGCAATACAGACAAGACATCATTCCGGGCAACATCAAGCCCTATCCGTTGGTGCTGCCGTTCAATCAGGTGGGCGAATACATTGCCAATGCCGACACCATTCCGCTGCATCGTGCAGCCGAACTCATCACAAACCGCGCCGAAGTGAAACCCGCAGCCTACAGTTCGGGCGACGGCAAAGTTACCTACTACAAAGTGCGTTCGGGCGACACGCTTGGCGGCATTGCCGCGCGCTACCATTGCACTGTGAACCAGATAAAACGCTGGAACGGTCTGCGCAGTTCCATGATCCGCATCGGCCAACGACTGAAAATTTATAGATGAGTGAAGAGTCTGTAAAGTAAAAAGTGAAAAGTGTATAAAGTGATGGCGGGCTACGGCTGAACACTGGCACTAACTTTCAACCTGAAACCTGAAACTTTCAACCAAGAACGATGGAGAAAATCTATTATTCCATAAACGAAGTGGCAGCACAGTTTGGCGTGAACGCCTCGACGCTGCGCTATTGGGAGAAGGAGTTCACCCAGCTCAAGCCCAAGCGCACCAACGGACGCCGCTACTACAGCACCGCCGACCTCGAATTGATAAAACAAATCAGTTTTCTGCTGAACGACCAAAAACTTACCATTTCGGGTGCAAAAGCGCGACTCGCCATCAACAAAGATAGCGTGGAACGCAAGCAAAAACTGCGCGAAACGCTCGAAAGTCTGAAAAAAGAACTCAGCAATTTCCGCCGCGAACTGAATGCCAACAATCAAGCCTTCAACGAAGAAATCATCATAACCAAAAAATCAAGCAAAGAATAAAATCCATGTTCTATGCTCTATATTCTCAAAATCTCAAAACAATGAAACGCACATCAACCATCATTCTTGCCACAGCATTCTGCACGCTGCTATCGGCACAACCAAAAGTAAAAAATGTCATTTTCATGATTGGCGATGGCATGGGCATAAATCAAGTGTATGCCGCCCTCACTGCCAACGGTGGCTCGCTCAACATCGAACAGTGTCCCGTGACGGGCTTCAGCAAATCGTACTCGTCTAGCAACTACATAACCGACAGCGCCGCAGGCGGAACGGCACTCGCCACTGGCACCAAAACGCGCAACAACATGGTAGGCATGGCTCCCGATAGCGTAACGCCACTCTACTCGTCGCTCTACTACGCCGAACAGGCCGGCAAAGCCACTGGCATTGTGGTAACTTGTCCGCTCACCCATGCCACACCAGCCGATTTCTACGCTCACCAGATAGCGCGCAACATGTACGAGGACATTGCACTCGACCTGCTGCAAGCCAACATCGATGTGATGATTGGCGGCGGACGCAGAAATCTTGAAAACCGCAGCGACAAACAAAATCTTTCGGAACAATTTGCCGCCCGTGGCTACGATGTGGTCTACACCGAAGAAGATTTGCAAAAATCGACAAGCACGAAAATTCTCGCTCCACTTGCCGATGTCGACATGCCAATAGCCTCGAAACGCGGCAACTATCTGCCTGATGCGGTTGAAAAAGCCATCAACACTTTGGCGCAGGACACCAACGGCTTTTTCTTGATGGTAGAAGGTTCACAAATCGACTATCAGTGCCACAACAACAACGCCGACGAGATGATTCAAGAGATGCTCGATTTCGATCGCGCCATTGGTCGTGCGCTCGATTTTGCCAGAAAAGATGGCAACACGCTGATAGTCATCACCGCCGACCACGAGACAGGCGCACTCTCCATTCTCGATGGCGATTTTGCCACGGGACGCGTAGAATGCAAATTCAACAAACCCAACCACAGCGGCGTGCCAGTGCCAGTCTTCGCCTTCGGTCCATGCGCCGAAAAATTCACAGGAATGCAGCAAAACACCGTCTTCCGCGACAAACTGCTCGAAGCCATGGGAATAGCCTTGCCAAGCAAATAATATCAAAAAAGTTTCGTAACCCGACAATAACCCCGCAATTCATTGCGGGGAGACTACGATCAATTGCAGCCCGCTGTATTTACCAACAATCTTCAAATTTTCAAATCTTCAAATAAACAATTTTCTAACCAGAAATCTATAAGATACTTCAATCATGACTCGCATCGGACTACTTTCGGACACACACGGCTGCCTCGACGACCGCATCATCGAGCACCTGAGCCAGTGCGACGAGGTGTGGCACTGCGGCGACTTTGGCAACAGTCAGGTGGCCGACCGCCTTGCCGAACTGCACACGCTACGTGGCGTCTATGGCAACATCGATAGCGGCACCATTCGCTACGAATTCCCCGAGTTTCTAGCCTTCCGCTGCGAGCAGGTGAATGTGCTGATGACCCACATCGGTGGCTACCCTGGTCACTACACCCCCCAAGTCTATCACCGCCTCATCAACATGCGTCCGCAACTCTTTGTCTGCGGCCACTCGCACATCTTGAAAGTGCAATACGACCGCTCGCTCTCGCTCCTCGCCATGAACCCTGGTGCCGCTGGAAACTTCGGCATTCACACAGTCCGCACGCTGCTCCGCTTCGAAATTGACGGCAACAAAATCCAAAACCTCGAAGTGGTTGAGATGCCGAAACATTGCGAAGAATTACTGTAGAATAAAGAGTAAGGAGTAAAGACAAAAGACGAAGGACAAAGAACAAAGGACAAGGGCTGCGTCAGATATTTTTTCAGCTTAATTAGATTCAGTCTAAATAAGCAAGTAGCCAATATTTTTCGATTAAAACGCCACTTTTTGCAATTTTCGAGAAAGAAAATTGATTAGAAAAAATCGGCGTTATTTATACTCAGTCTAAATAAGAGAGCTGTTTTATACGATTTCATCGGCATTTTTTTGTGAAGAGAATTGTAGCCATATTTGCCACTTTGTGTATGATGATGGTCGCCACAGCGCAGGACATCATCATTTTTGGTCAGGTGGTGGGCGAAAGCGATGGGCAACCGCTGCAAGCCGCCAATGTATGGTTCAAAAACACACAAATTGGCACCGCCACCAACGACGAAGGCTACTTCATTCTGCGCACAAACGAGCCGTACAAAACGCTCTGCATCTCGGTGCTGGGCTACAGGCGCAAAGAGGTGAAACTAACTGGCACCGACCAAGTGCTGAACATCGCCCTACGCGAAGAGCGCAACATGCTGAGCGAAATTGTGGCAATGCCCGGCGAAAATGAGGCGTTACCGCTGCTCAAACGAGTTCGCACCGCTGCTGCGCAAAACGATCCCGAGCGTTTCACCGATTTCAGCGCCATAGAGCATCAAAACATACAGCTGAGCATGGCGAACATTCGCCGAAAAAAGACGCAGCGACGCCTGCTTGGCGATGCCATGGCAGGACAACTCGCGCTCGACGACAGCACGCTATTTGTTCCGATTTATTACGCGCAACAATCGGACAAAATCGTGGCAAAAGGCGATGACACGCAGCGCACCAATCTGCTGCTCGACCAGAAGGCATTGCAGGTACTTCCGCCCGAACAAATCGGCACTTTTGTGGCAAACTACACGCCGCATGTCGATTTCTATCGCAACAATGTGACGGTGCTGCAGACCAATTTCATCAGTCCGCTTAGCGTGCAGGGCAATATCTACTACCAATATTTTCTGATCGACAGCACCGCCACGCCCGAAGGCAAAACTTACTACCTGCGTTTTCGCCCGAAAAACGACAAAGAATTGGCATTCCGCGGCGAGATGTGGCTCGATTCTGCCACGCTGGCACTCACGCACATCAAAGCGTCGCTGTCGCCATACGCAGCCATCAATTTTCTGAATGGCTTGACCATAGAGCAGATTTTCAAGCGTGGTGATGATGGTCGACTTTACTACGATTCGCGCGAATATGCCATGTCGTTTTCGTTCAATTTGTTCGATAAAAACGCACAACACGGACTTTCGGCATTCTATCTGCAAACGATAAAAAATGAGGTTACCACCATCGATGCCGAAAAGGAGAAAACGCCCGATTTCATCGAGGAAATTCGTGATTCGGCAGCCGCTGAAAATCAAGAATTTCGTGCCGCCATCGACAGTCTGAACCAGAGCAAACTGCAGCGCATTGCCTACAACATTGTCGATTTTGCGCTCACGGGCTATATTCACGCGTGGAAATTCGATTTGGGGCCGATTATCAACTGGTTTCGCTACAACGAACTGGAAGGATTTCGGCCAACATTGCAGTTGCGCACTGGCGAAAAAATGATGGAACACGTGACCATTGGCGGATATTTTGGCTATGGTGTGCGCGACAAACAGTGGAAATATGGTGGCGAAATTCAGGCGCGCTGGGGTAACGAAAACGCCCATTCCATCGGCATTTTTTACGATAACGATGTGATTCGCTATGGTTATCGCAGTGCCGAGATGTTGAACGAAAACATGTACGGCAGTCCAGAGAACCTGCTGACCACCGCCTCGCATGTGGTGCATTACAAAAATCTGTGTCAAGCCCACCGGCTGGCGGCGCGCTATCGTTTTCATGAGAAAGATTGGACTTTCACGCTCGATTGGCGCGGCGTCGATTTTTTTGCCAACGATGCGATGCCATTTGTGCAAAATGATGTAAATTTGCAGCATGTGAAAACCACTTCGGTGGCTGCCACACTGCGTTTTGCCCACGACGAACGCACGCTCGAACGATTTTTTCATCGTCAGCACTTACGCACGAAATACCCAATTGTCAGTCTGATGGGCGAATATGGCTATTATGCAGTGGGCGACGCAACGAATCATTACGGTCAGTTGCGCCTCACGCTGAAGCAAGATGTGCCGTTGTGGTCGGGTCGACTGAGTTACGGCGTGGAGGGCGGCTACATTTTTGGCGATGTGCCATGGCCACTGCTCGAAGTGCCACGCACGGCGAGAAATTTCTGGTCGCAGTACGATTTTGGTCTGCTCTCGCCCATGGAATTCATGACCGACGCTTATGTAATGGGCAACATGCGCTACGTGACCAGCGGTTGGCTATTCAACTATATTCCAGGAATCAAAAAACTGAATCTGCGCGAAGATTTTGTGTTCAAAATAGCCTACGGCGGTCTGCGTTCGGGGCATGATGGTATTTTGGCGTTGCCAGAAACCGCCACAAGCATGCAGAAAATGCCTTACATCGAGGCTGGCGTTGGCATTTGCAACATTTTGCACATTCTTTCGGTGCAATCCATTTGGCGGCTCACCTACCGCAATGCGCCCGACGCCATCAAGTGGGGAATGAGGTTCCGCATAGAACTGGGACTTTAATCGAATTAAGAATTATGAATTTAGAATTAAGAATTACGGTAGCCACAGCCAACTGCAAAATATGAACACGGACGTGGCATGCTGCGTCCCTACAAACTTTAATGAATGAGAAATTAATTGACAATTGACAATTGATAATTATTGCACAAAAAATTGGGCAGCGCGCGGTTCGACAAGCTCACCGCACCGCAATCTTCAAATAGATAATTAGAAACAGCGCGAAGCGCGAAAAACAACTGTAAACTAGAAATTAACCTCAGTTACCAACACTAAACAACTTATCAACTCGTCAACTTTTCAACCTATGAAGATACTAATGGCAATGAGCGGCGGCATCGACAGCACGGTTTCGGCTATGCTGCTACGCGAGCAGGGATACGAACTGGTGGGCGTAACTTTTCGCACGTTCGACAGCATTCGCGAGAGTTGCCTTGCCCGCGAAAAAGGCTGTTGCAGCATCGACTCGATAATGGAAGCCAAAAATATGGCGCGAACGCTCGGTTTCGAGCATCACATTCTCGACCTGCGCGACACGTTCCGCGAGCATGTCATCGGCAATTTTGTGGACGAATATATGCGCGGTCGCACGCCAAACCCGTGTGTGCTTTGCAATTCGTCGATTAAATGGGGCAAATTGCTCGACATGGCCGACGAGATGGGCTGCGAAAAAATAGCCACAGGGCACTACGCACAAATTGTCGAATGCGATGGGCATCACTACCTTGCCAACGCCGCCGACGCGCACAAAGACCAAACCTATTTCCTGTGGATGCTGACCGAGCAAAATTTGGCGCGAACCATTTTCCCGCTGGGCGGCTACACCAAACAGCAAGTGCGTCAGATGGCTGCCGAGCGCGGTTTTGTGAAACTATCGCAAAAAACCGAGAGTCAGGAGATCTGTTTTGTGCCGAACAACGACTATCGCACATTCCTTGCCGAGCAGGTTCCCAACTTTGCCGAAAAGTGCAAAAGTGGCGATTTCATCGATAAAAATGGCATGGTCGTTGGCACGCACGAAGGCTTTCCGAACTACACCATCGGGCAACGAAAAGGGCTGAAAGTAGCTTTTGGCACGCCAAAATATGTCACCAAAATCGACGCAGCGAGCAATCGCGTAACCCTTGGCGACCGCGACGACTTGCTGAGCAGCACCCTTTCGGCATCGAATTGTAGGTTTGTGGATGCCGAAAAACTCTCGATGAATCCGCGGGTTTTGGCTCGCATACGCTACAAAACTGCCGCCACGCCAGCCACCATCGAGATTGATGGAAACCGCTGTACTTTGCAATTCGACGAACCCGTTTGGGGCATCACGCCCGGGCAGTCGCCGGTACTTTATCAGGATGGTAAAGTTGTAGGCGGAGGATTCATAGATTAGTTGGGAGTGAGGAATTAGGAGTTTTTCAATTGATAATTGATAATTGATAATTGATAATTTGCTAGCAATGGGACATTTTCCCCATTGGGGGATAAGAGGGGGTCTTTATGAACGAAAATGCTCACATAAATTCGCTATCGCTTTCAGAACTGAACGAGGTGCTAAAAGTGTCGATTAAATCGGCGTTTTTGGACGTTGTGTGGGTGCGTGCCGAGATTAGCGAACTGCACGAAAATCGCAACGGGCACTGCTATCTGGAACTGATTGAGAAATCGCCCGAAAACGATGCCATAGTAGCAAAACAGAAAGCCACCATCTGGAAAAATAACTACAATCTGCTGAAACCCTATTTCGAAGAATCGACGGGAATGGCGTTGGCTGTAGGCATGAAAGTGCTGTTGGCCGTGGAGCCGACGTTTCATTCGGTGTATGGTTTGAGCCTTGAGGTGTGCGACATCGACCCTGCGTTTACCGTGGGCGACATGGCCATGCGTCGCGCCGAGATTATCCGCCGACTGACCGACGAGGGCGTGGTGGACATGAACAAAGAGCTAGAAATGCCCATCGTGCCGCAACGCATTGCAGTGATTTCGTCGGCCACAGCAGCGGGTTTTGGCGATTTTTGCGACCAACTGCAAGGCAATCGCTTCGGCTACCATTTCTATGTGAAACTATTTGCCGCCATCATGCAGGGCGAGCGCACCGAGCAGTCGGTGATAGCAGCTCTTGATCAGATAAACGAGCATATCGAGCTGTTCGATGCCGTGGCGATAATTCGCGGAGGCGGTGCCACAAGCGACCTTACAGCGTTCGACAACTACAATATGGCGCTGCACTGCGCACAATTTCCGTTGCCCATAATCAGCGGCATTGGTCACCAGCGCGACGACAGCATTGTGGATCTTGTGGCTCACACACGCGTGAAAACGCCTACCGCTGCCGCCGAATTTCTGATTGATTGCGTGCGCCAATACGACGAGCGCATCGAAAATGCCGCCAACGAAGTGAGCGAACTTGTGGGCGAGATAATGACAGAAAATGAGCAAAAATTGCAACGCTGCGTGTCGCGTTTGAGCAGCGCGCGGCAACAAATTTTGCGTCAAGAAAATGCGCTTTCGGGCATCGTTTTCAGATTGGACAAATCGGCAAAAAACGCCATTTCATCGGCAAAAAATGCCCTATCACTGATAGAAAAATCGCTCGAACTCTCCGACCCGAAGACGCTACTCAATCGCGGCTACACACTGACAACGAAAAACGGCAAAATAGTGAAATCAGCCACCGAACTGAAAACTGGCGAAACAATAGAAACGCACTTTGCCGACGGAACGATCGAATCAATAGTTAGGAATTAGGAGTGAGGAATTTTTCAATTGACAATTGATAATTAGCCAATTAGCATAACTAACTGCAAATATTGAGCACGGACGCACGCGGTGCGTTCCTACTTTATGAACTTTACAACTTTATAAACTTGACAAACTTCTCATCAACTCATCAACTTTTAAGAATATGGAACAAACGACTTACACGCAAGCGGCTGAGCGTCTCGAGCAGATAGTTCAGCAGATAGAGGCTGGCACGCTCAGTCTCGACGACCTTTCGGCCAAGGTGAAAGAGGCCACCGAACTGGTGAAAATCTGCAAAAAACGCCTTCAAGAGACCGACAAAGCCATCGAAAAACTGCTCGAGAATCTGTAGACACCATCCCTCAGCAACTGATTTCTCATCTAAAAAGTCAGGGCATCAATGTCAAAGACAGGGCTGCGATGGAGGAGTTTCTGAAGAATCATGATTTGAATGGGTTGTAGCAACTTATCAAAGAGCAAAATGAAATCGAAACCTTCACCACTCCCGAAGGCGAGGTTTATGGTTTTGTTGACAAAGAGGGCAACATTTACCTCGACGAAACGGTAATTTCTCCCGAACACCCCATTCACGAGTATACGCATTTGTGGGATAGAGCGGCACGCAAAATGTCGCTCTTTTTTTTGCGAAAATCGAGCGAGCACACACCCCTTAATCACTCTTGCTATAGCCAGAAAAAAATCGTAACTTTGCAGTCCAAAAATTGGCGCATTATTTTTCCTAAAAATCGATAAAAACATTCATCATGGATAAGAAAACCATCATTGGATTTGTGCTTATTGGCCTGATTCTGATTGGCTACAGTTGGTACATTCGTCCGAGTGCGGAACAGCAAGCCGCCGCCAAACACCGTCGCGACTCCATTGCTGCCGTGCGCGAAGCCGAACGTGCTGCCGCCATGCTCGAGGCACAAATGGCACAAGAAGCTGCCGAAAAAGCCGCTGCCGAAGTGCGTAGCAACACTGCCATTTATGGCGATTTTGCCACCGCTGCCGAGGGCGAAGAGCAATTCACCACGCTCGAAAACGACCGCTTGCAACTCACCATCAGCAACAAAGGCGGACGCATAAGCGAGGCACGACTCAAAAATTATGTTACCACCGATTCGCTGCCGCTCTATCTGTTTCAGGGTGACGAGAGCCGACTGGGCTTCACACTGCTTACGAGCAACAACCGCGTAATCGACACGCAAGATCTGTTTTTCAAACCCGTAGCGCTGAACGACACCACGCTGGCAATGCGCTTGGCGGTGAACGACACGAGTTACATCGATTTTCGCTACACGCTGCCGCGCGACGAATACATGTTGCATTTCGACATCGAGGCGCACAACATGCAGGCGTACTTGAGTCCGCAAATGACCTCACTGAACATGCTTTGGGAGCAAGATATCCGTCAGCAAGAGAAGAGCCGCAAATTCGAGAGCCGCTACGCCACCCTCACCTATCGCTACACAGGCGACGATGTGGAGCAGATGAGCGAATCGAAAAACGACAGCGAGAAGACATCGGGACGTGTGCAGTGGATTGCTTTCAAAGATCAATTTTTCAGCACCATCTTCATTGCCGATGAGTCGTTTATTTCGCCAACGCTCGACAGCAAAATGGAGAATGCGCGCGTTGGTTATCTGAAGCACTACAAAGCCGAGACATCGGTAGCATTCGACCCCAAAGGCAACAAAGCGACTAACTTCCGCCTCTACATGGGTCCGAACCAGTACAAAATTTTGCGCAGTTACGACGATGAAGTTGAGAACAGCGACGATCGCTTGCGTCTCGAGAAAATCATTCCTCTGGGCTGGGCCATTTTCCGCTGGGTGAGCGAATGGTTCGTCATTCCACTGTTCAACTTCCTGAACCGCTACATCGCCAATTTCGGTATCATCATTTTGTTGATGACAATAGTGGTGAAACTAGTTTTGCTGCCATTCACCTACAAATCGTACATGTCGACCGCCAAAATGCGTGTTTTGAAACCGCAAATCGACGAGATTAACGCCAAATATCCACCCGAGAAAGCGATGGAGCGCCAGCAAGCCACCATGGCATTGTACAACAAAGTGGGCGTCAGTCCCATGAGCGGCTGCTTGCCAATGCTGCTGCAAATGCCAATTCTGTTTGCCATGTTCGCCTTCTTCCCGACGGCTATCGAGCTGCGTCAACAGAGTTTCCTTTGGGCGCACGACCTCTCGAGCTACGACGCCATAGTTAGTTGGGACGCCTACATTCCATTCATCACACCATACTTTGGCAACCACATCAGTCTGTTCTGCTTGCTGATGACCATCACCAACATTGTCTACACCAAGATAAACATGTCGAGCCAAGCGGGCGCCGCCGACCAGATGAAGGTGATGAAATGGATGATGTATCTGATGCCGCTCATGTTCCTGTTCATCTTCAACGATTATGCCTCGGGCTTGAGCTACTACTACTTCATTTCGCTGCTGTTCACCATTCTGCAAACCTACATTTTCCGCCTCTGCATCGACGAGAAAAAGCTGCTTGCCAAACTCGAAGCCAAGAAGGCCAAACCATCGAAAAAGAAAGGTTTCCTTGCACGCCTCGAGGCCGCTCAGCGCGAACAGATGAAAGCCATGCAACAGCAACAGAAACGACGCTAAAGCCAATTAAGAATTATGAATTAAGAATTAAGATTTTTGCGATAAGCGAGTGCAGAGCCAAACTCGTTTGGGCTATGCCGAGCGGAGCAAAAATCAATCTGAAATTTGAAATCTGAAATTTAAAAAATTGTCATGAAACACTTTGGAATCACTTTAACCCTAATTGCAACGCTTATGCTTACTGCTTGCAACAATCACAAAAATCCGTTCCTCTCCGAGTGGGACACTCCCTACGGTTTGCCGCCATTCGACCAGATAGAAGAGGACGACTATCTGCCCGCCATTCGCGAAGGAATAGAACAACAACAGGCCGAAATTGCTGCCATCGTGGCCGACACCGCCGCTCCGACTTTTGCCAACACCATCGAGGCTTACGAGAAATCGGGCAGCCTACTCACACGCGTGGTTGGCGTGCTGTTCAACATAGTTGAAACCGATGGCAACGACCACCTGAATGCCATTGTGGAAGAGGCTTTGCCACTCATCTCCGAAAATAGAGACAACATCTTTATGAACGCAGACCTCTACAAGCGCGTGGCGACCATCTATGCGCAAAAAGATTCGCTGCAACTCACGCCCGAGCAAGCCACCGTTTTGGAGAACATGAACCGCGATTTTGTGCGCAATGGTATCGCTCTCGATGCTGATTCGCAGGCTCGTCTGCGCAAGATAAACAAACAACTTTCGGCACTCGAACAGAAATTTGGCACCAATCTTTTGGCCGAAAACAATGCCTTCCAACTGTTGCTCGACGAGACCGACCTTGCTGGTCTGCCCGAAGCCGTGCGCACCGCTGCCGCCGAAGCCGCTACCGAAGCTGGTCACGAGGGCAAATACCTGATTACTCTGCACGCTCCGAGCCGCATTCCGTTCCTGCAATACAGCCAACGCCGCGACCTGCGCGAACAGGTCTACAAAGCCTACATCAACCGCGGCAACAACGGCAACGAGAACGACAACAACAAAATTGTGCTCGACATCATGCGTCTGCGCATCGAAAAGGCGCAACTGCTCGGATTCGACACGCCAGCCGACTTCATTTTGGAAGAGACAATGGCGAAAAATGCCAAAGCAGTAGATAAATTCCTCGGCGAGATTTTTGAGGCGGCCAACAACTGCGCCAAAGCCGAACGCGCCGAACTGCAAGCACTCATCGACCGCGACCACGGCGGATTCAAACTCGAAGCGTGGGACTGGGACTACTACACTGAACTGCTCCGTCGCGAAAAATATGCGCTGAACGAGGACGAAATCAAGCCCTATTTCCAGATGGAACGTGTGCGCGAAGGCGCTTTTGCCTGCGCCCACAAACTCTACGGATTGAATTTCGAAAAACTCGATTCGGTGCCAGTCTATCACCCCGATGTGGAGGCATTCAAAGTAACCGATGCCGATGGCTCGCTCATCGGACTGTTCTACACCGATTATTATCCTCGCGCAAGCAAACGCGGTGGTGCTTGGATGAACGATTTCCGCAGTCAGCAAAACATCGATGGCAACATGGTGCGCCCCGTGGTGGTGAATGTTGGCAATTTCACGAAACCAACGGCCAACACGCCTTCGCTGCTCACCATCGACGAGGTTGAGACACTCTTCCACGAGTTTGGTCACGCGCTTCACAGCCTGCTGTCGCAATGCCACTACCCAAGCGTGAGTGGGACTAATGTGCCACGCGATTTTGTGGAGATGATGAGCCAGATAAACGAAAATTGGGCATTCCAACCTGAGGTTTTGGCCATGTATGCGCACCACTATCAGACGGGCGAAGTCATTCCCGATTCGCTAGTTGAGAAGATAAATCGTTCGTCGAAATTCAACCAAGGTTTTGCCACTACCGAACTCACTGCAGCCGCCATTCTCGACATGAAATGGCACGAGCTCACCTCGATAGACGACATCGACACGCAAACCTTCGAGCGCGTGGTGATGGGCGAAATTGGCTTGATTCCTGAGATTGCGCCGCGCTACACCACCACCAACTTCAACCATGTGTTCAACAATGGCTACTGCGCTGGCTACTACAGCTACCTCTGGGCCGAAGTTTTGGACAAGGACGCCTTCGAACTGTTCCGCCAGAACGGCATTTTCGACGCAGCCACAGCGCGCTCGTTCCGCACCAACTGCTTGGAGAAAGGCGGCAGCGAAGATCCAATGTTGCTCTTCACACGCTTCCGTGGCGCACAACCCAACCCCGACGCCATGCTGCGCGGCAGAGGACTCAAATAAATTTAGAACTTCTAGTTAGAAAAGTTTTTAAGTTTCTAATTGTTTCTCGAAATTGCTAGCGCAATTTCTGTTTCTAAGTTGTAGGGACGCGCCATGGCACGTCCCTAATTTTTTGCACAAAAAAAAATTAGCCGACCTTCTTTTCAGAAAATCGGCTAAAATTGTAGTGGATACGGGACTCGAACCCGTGTTCCCGGCGTGAGAGGCCGGTGTCCTAGACCGCTAGACTAATCCACCAATCTTGCTCTCGCAAATGCGCTGCAAAGGTACGCATTTTTTTTGAATGCACAAGCGAAAAAGAAAAATTTTTTCATTTTGTGCGCAAGGAGCAGAGATTTAGCGGATTTCTTTGCGGCTAATCATTCCTTTCGGCTAGGCGTTTCCAAATCTTGCGATAAATTGGTTTGTATAACCATTCCCACCTTGGATAGGTGTGCATACTACCACAGTTCTGGCATCTTTGCGGGGCAGGAAACACAGAGGCACACCACTCCATTTCAAAGCCTTCGAACTTATGTCCGCAATTGTCGCAAACGAATGTTGTTGTTCCGCGTAGCATAGTTAGTTAGGCAAACATTTTGAAAATTAGCCCACCGATGAGAGCAATCAGCAGAATGGCAATCACGCCAAGCACTATCAAAATCCATTTGAACGCGCCAAGTATCGATGCCAACGTTTCACTCGTTTTACCCACCTCGGCTTGCACAAAGTTGAGTACGCCTGAGCCTGTTACCACAAGGTCGTCGACCCAACCTGCCGCAGGCACAACATCGGGCAAAATATCCACTGGCGAAACCGCATACAAAATGCTCAAAATCAGCCAAATCCACGAACCAATTCCTGGTCCCTCTCCATCATTACTCATTTGTGTGTGTGTTTCAGGTTAACAATTTGGTTCACTGTTTTTTTTGTCTTCCATTTTCTTCATTTTTAAAGTTTTAGACCTTCATTTGGACTCATCTCATTCCATCAATAGTTTTCGTGGCAACAAATACGATTGCGCCTATTGCCACTAAGCCAACAGCACCTATTTTTGCTGGTGTTGAAGCGTTTGGGTCTCTCATTACATCTAGACCTTTTCCCAGAAGGCCACCCCCATTTGACTGAATTTCATTACTCATAATTTTCCATTTTTTACTTGCCGTCCTTTTCGGCAATTTATAAAGTTAAACGGTTATTATTTCAACAAACCAGTAAAATACTCATCAAACTGCTCCAAGACGCTATACCACGCGCTGGACGAGGGGTGATAGGGGTTAATGAGTGCCACTGGGTGCGCCACATTCGGCACGTTCAGATGGCAGACATAGTAATCGGTGTCTTGCAATTCGCCAAGGTCGACAAGGTACGGATTGCGCTCCTTCAAGCGCGAGTTTATCACGCCGCCCCATATCACCACAATGTCGGGCTGCAACGCTTGCAGCACCTCGCAGAAGGCACGGAAATCGCGTTCGGAGAGGTCGGATGGGCGCGTCTCGCGGAACTTGCCATCGGTGGTGGGCAGCATAAACTGCACATAGTTGGTAAACGCCAAATGGTCCCAGACCTGCTCGTAGTCGTCGGTGCCGAGCCATTTCGCCATGTAAGTAGCAAAATGTTGGTACGCCGTCGGAGCATCTTCCACACAATAACTCGGCTCGCTGTGCAGCACTTTGCCCGTCTGCCGATACTCGGGGCAAAGTTTGTCGTACGGCGCAGAATCCTTAAGGATTACGCTAGTGCAACTTGCCAAATGAGGGCATTGCACACGGTCGCAGTAAAAACTAGCGCCAAGCACCAAAATCTTCTTGCCGCGCACACCTTCGGTGTATTGCGCTCCAACAAATGGTTCAAAAAAATGTTGTTTCATGTTCGTTTTGTATTTTTTTTACAGCGGCAAAGATAGACCTTTCAAAACCCTCGATTATATACGTATACAAAAAAAGTCAATTTTTCACTGAAAAATCGGTACACAACAAAACGCGACCGAATAAAAATTCGTCCGCTAAAACACTTTTAATACAACTTTGTGAGATTGCCTCACCCGATAGGGGGGGAGGGGGCTAAGTGGCTAATAACCAGCAAGTTACAGGCATTTTTCGAGCCAGCGAAAAGTGCTTTCGTGCCACCCATGGTAATATGTGCGTCGGCTATTGTCGTCATATCAGTTGCAAAAGTAGCATATAATTTTGTAACAACCAAAGGTTTTTAGGAAAAATTTTATCGAACAAAGAGTAAGGAGTAAAGAATAAAGACGGGGAGGAGGGTAATTTGGTGAGTTATAAAGTTTGTAAAGTTGTAGTTCATAAAGTGTCGGCATCCACAGCGGGCTGCAAAAAAAACGAATTCCCCCAATTTTCGCCCCTAATGCAAAAAATCCACCTAATTTTTTGGATTAGAGAATTTTGGTCAGAAAAAAGGGGCTAAGATTTACCATTCTTGCCCCCATATTTCCGTCACTCTCACTTCTCTCTGGTGCGGAGTTTTATCTGCGTCAGCACGCGTTTGGTGTACAGCGGGAAATCGGCATTCTCCATCCAGCTGTAGTAGCCCGGATCGGTGGCCAGCACATCTTCAACGCGCTCGCCTTTATGCTTGCCAAGATTGAAAACTTCTTCGTTCTTGTCGTTATACACAATCACGCCAGCAAAGTCGGCCGAGCGATTGAATGCAGTGAATTTCTCCAAGAAATCGACGTCGTTTTGCAGTTCAGGATAGCGATCGAGTTGCGCCTTCAGAACCTCGTAAGTGGCTTCGGCATCGGCGGCGGCGGCATGTGCATTTTCGAGCGATTTGCCACAATAGAATTTGTAGGCAGCCACCAGCGTGCGTTGCTCCATCTTGTGGAAAATGGTCTGCACATCGATGAAATGACGCTTTTTCAGGTCGATATCGACGCCAGCGCGTTCAAACTCTTCGGCCAACAGCGGAATGTCGAATCTATTCGAGTTGAAGCCAGCAATGTCGCTGCCCTGCAAATCCTGCGCCACAGTGTGCGCCACCTCTTTGAATTTCGGGCTATTTGCCACATCTTGGTCGGTGATGCCATGCACAGCAGTCGACCCTTCGGGAATGTGGCATTCGGGGTTGATGCGCATGTTTTTGCTCTCGCGATGACCGTCGGGAAAGATTTTCAGGTACGAAATCTCCACAATGCGATCTTTGCTTGCGTTGGTGCCAGTAGTTTCAAGATCGAGAAACACCAGCGGGCGTTTTAGGTTAAGTTCCATAGTTCCTTATTTCAAATTTCAAATTTAAGGTTTCAAATTGGGGCTGGGGCGGTGAGCCTGTCGAACCACAGGCTAAAGTTCAATTTTTTCGGCGGTTATCTTTTCTTTCAGAAAGATTGAGGCGGACGATTGAAATTTTTCGGCCGATTCGGTGGTAAAGTAGCGCACTGTGCCGCCTTTCGAACAGTGAATTTCCTGTTCTGGGTGACGTTTCAGGTAGTCAGCAAGACTTTCCGCCACTATATCGCCCTGAACCACTATGCGCACACCCTGCGGGGCAAAACGGCGTATTTTTTCAATCATCAGCGGATAGTGCGTACAACCGAGTATCAGCGTGTCGATGCGGCTGTTTTGCGCCATCAGTTTATCGATGTATTTCTGCACAAAATAGTCGGCGCCAGCACTTGTATGTTCGCCATTTTCGATAAGCGGCACCCACATGGGGCAGGCTTGGCTCACCACTTCTATGTCGGGAAAAAGTTTAGCAATCTCCAGCGGATAGGAGTTCGATCGCACCGTAGCTTCGGTGGCAAGCAGACCCACCACGCGCGATTGCGTGAGGTCGCCCACAGCCTCCACGGTCGGACGAATGACACCCAAAACTCTTCGCTCGTGCGCAATGTGCGGCAGGTCGTTTTGCTGAATGGTGCGCAAAGCCTCGGCCGACGCAGTGTTGCACGCCAAAATCACCATTTGGCAATCCATGGCAAAGAGTTTCTCGACGCACTGCAGCGTGTAGGCGTAGACCGTCTCGAACGAGCGCGTGCCGTAGGGCGTACGGGCATTGTCGCCCAGAAAAATATAGTCGTACTGCGGCAAACGATGACGAATTTTCTCCAAAATCGTCAGTCCGCCAAAGCCACTATCGAAAACGCCAATTTTCATTTTTCCGATGATTTTAGCAACGCCTTCACGGCATCAGTCATATCGATGCAAATTCCTGAAACATAGAGCGGTGTGCGCCCATCGAGCACCAAGGCGATGTGCTGCGCTTCGGCCACGCTGCGAATGGCGGCTTTCAGTGTATCGCGCAAGGGCTGCAAAAGTGCCTCGCGCTGACGAGCGATGTCGCTGGTATAGCGCTGTTTGAACAAATCCATGCGATCCTCGCATTCGGTGATTTCGGCCTGACGCGCCAATTTTATCGGCTCGCTCAGCGTCTTGCTGTTCTGCACATAATTCTTCACTTTGTCGTTGTATTCGGTCTCCATGCGGGCATATTCAGCCTCGTAGTTGGCAGCGAGTTCGTCCACCACACTCTCGGCATGTGCATAGCCGTCCATTTCGCTCAGCGTCAGTTCAAAATCGATGTAGCCAATGCGAAGCGTGTCCTGCGCCATGGCAGCGAGCGAAGTCGTAAATAAAAACGAAAGTGCGAAAAATATACGATTCATAGAAGTTTCAGGTTTCAAGTTTCAAGTTTAAGGTTTGGGCGCCAATCTTGAAACAAACGATTTACAAAGATACAACATTTTTTTGAAATAAAAAAGAGACAACCCGACGGTAGCCTCTTTTTTTGCTATTTTTTCTAGAATGTGCCGCACTAACCATTATTTGTGCGAACACTTCTAACTCCTCACTCCTCACTTTTTTAGATGATTCCGAGTTCTTTTTTAACCAGCGGAGTAGCATCGACGGTTTTAGGCGATTTGTAGAGCAGACCAGCCTGCGACTCCAGAATGAGGAAGAAATTGTTCTTCTGCCCCACCGTTTCGATGGCTTTCATCAATTTTTCTTGAATAGGTTTCAGCAAATCCTGTTGTTTGGTTTGCGACTCTTGTTGCAGCGTCTGATAAGTGTTTTGAATGCGTTCTTGCATGCTATAGAGTTCCTCTTCGCGAGCCGTGCGGATAGCCTCCGAAAGAGTCGCTTTTTCGGCCTCGTAAGCTTTGTATTTGGTCTGAAACTCGGTTTGCATGTCTTGCAGATATTTGCCATTTTGTTCGTTGAAATCGGCCATCTGTTTTTCGATATCGCTGATTTCGGGCATCAGCATCATCACCTCGTTGGTGTTGACGTAGCCTATTTTAATCTCTTGTGCGAAAGCCATCATTGGCACGATGGCAGCGATGATAAGTGCTATTTTTTTCATTTTTCTGATTTGTTTTTATTGATTTGCAAAATTAGTGATTTTATTTGGAATAACCGAGTTTTTCGAGTACTTCGTCGCTCACATCAATTTTTGGGGCGGCAAACACAAGGCTCATATCCGACGATTTGTCGATGATGAGTTGGTAGCCTTTTTCGGTAGCAACGGCTTGCACAGCGGTGAAAATCTCCTCGTGAATTGGTTTCATCAGGCTTTCGCGCTTTTTGTAGAGTTCGCCATCGACGCCAAAGTATTTGCGTTTCAGTTCGTTGGCCTCTTTCTCTTTTGCAACCACTTCGGCCTCGCGTTGGGCTTTCATCTCGTCCGAAAGAAACACGAGTTCGGTCTGGTAGTTTTTGTAAAGAGTCTGAGTTTCGCTGATTTTGGCCTCCACCTCTTTCTGCCATTTTTTCGAGAGTTGATCGAGTTGTTCGTTGGCAGTTTCGTAGGCTGGAATGGCTTTAAGAATGTAGTCCATGTCGACCAAAGCGAATTTCTGCGCGCTTGCAACGAATGTTACGCCAAGCGCCAATGCAAGTGTTAAGGCAAGTTTTTTCATAGTCGTATAAATTTCAGATTTCAAATTAGGCGTTGCAAATCTTGTACCAAAAAATTCTATGCTCCATCTTCTCTGCTCTATGTTCTCACATTAAAACTCCTGTCCGAGCACAAAGTGGAACTGGCTGCCGCCGTTAGTCGAGTCGTCGAAACCGTAGCCCCAGTCGACGCCCAGCAAGCCGAACATTGGCAGATAGACGCGCACACCCACGCCAGCCGAGCGTTTCAGGTCGAATGGGTTGAAGTCCTTGAACTCGCTCCAGCAGTTACCAGCCTCGACGAACGCCAGCGCCCAAATGTTGGTCTGTCCTTTCAGCAAGATTGGATAGCGCAACTCCATGGTCAAGCGCGTGTAGAGGTTGCCGTTGTAGTAGCCATTTTCGTCGTTTGGCGTGAGCGAAAGGTTCTCGTAGCCACGCAAACCAATGGTTTCGGTGCCTGCCGTGGTGTAACCCGACATGCCATCGCCACCAAGGGTAAATTTTTCGAACGGTGAGCGTTTATTTTTGTTGTAATAGCCAAGAAATCCGTATTCGGCGCGCGTCATCAGCACAAGTTTTTCGTCGTGAGTGAGCGGCGTAAACATCTTGGCAGTAAATTTCCATTTATGATATTCGAGCAACTTTACCTGCTCCTCGAGCGGCACGGTGCTGTAGTCTTTGCCATCGACCAAAGAGTATGGGAATGTGGCTTTCACCGACAGAGCAAACGACGAGCCGCGACGTGTATAAATCGGGTTAAAAATGGAGTTGCGCGACCATGTGATGCCAATGGCCAAGTTGTTCGAAACGGCGTTGGTAAGTCCAGCGAACAGGTACGAATACGACCAATCTTTCAGATGATAGCGTTGGTACGACAGTTCGGTGTAGAGGCTGAAATAGTCGTCGGGCCAATTCAGACGCGTGCCAATGCCCACCGAAACGCCCAGCGTGCGCAAGTACACATTGCGGTCGTATTCCGAGGCGCCCGAGTAGTAATTGTTGTAGTAACTCGAGCCGTAACTGTAGCCGTAGTAGTTGTTGTAATAGTTGTTGATGTAATTGCTATAGTTTTGTGCAAAACGCTTGCTGTAGCCCGTTTGAATGGAGTAGTAGACGCTCACCGAGAGCGAGTTTGGTCGTTTGCCGCCGAGCCACGGTTCGTAGAACGAAATGCCGTAGTTTTGGTAGTAGATGCCGTTGGTTTGCGCACGCAGACTGAGAGTTTGACCTTCGCCTTGTGGCAAAATGCGGTACATCTCCTTTTTGAAAAGGTTTTGAATGGCAAAGTTGGTGAATTTGAGCGACAACGACAGCACCACGCCCGACTGTCCGTAACCAGCCGAGAATTCTATCTGGTCGCTCGATTTTGTTTCGAGATTTAGTCCAATATCCACCGTGCCATCTTCAGGATTTGGCTGAATATCGATGCCCGAGAAAAGTTTTTCTTCGTCGAACTGCTTCATTTGTGCCAATTCGCGCAGCGTACGCACAAGGTCGGACTGGCTGTAGAGGTTGCCCGGCTTAATGCGCAATTCGCGACGAATGACATGCTCGTAGAGTCGCGTGTTACCCTTAATGGTGATGTTATTGATGGTGGCTTGCTTGCCCTCGTAGATGCGCATTTCGTAATCAATGCTATCACCTTCGATGTTTATCTCCACAGGATCGAGGTTGAAGAACAAATAGCCATTGTCCTGATAGAGTTTCGACACGGCATCGTCATCCTCGCTCAAGCGTTTGTTCAGTTGCTTCAGGTTGTACACATCGCCACGATGAATGCCCAGCACACGACTCAGATATTCGCTCGGATAGACGGTGTTGCCCGCCCAAGTGATGTTGCGGAAGTAGTATTTTTTGCCCTCGTCGATGGTGAGGTACACATCAACATGGTTTTCGTCGTATTTGCCCACGCTGTCGTAGGTTATCACCGCATCGCGATAGCCAATCTCGTTATATTTTTCGATGAGCAGTTTTTTATCGTTCTCAAATTCTGAAGCGATGAATTTTTTGCTGCGGAAGAGCGTGAGAATGTTTTTTGGGCGATTGGTTTTCTTCATCGCCAAGTCTATGCGGTTGAGCGACAGCGCTTTGTTGCCTTCGACATAGATTTCGTGCACTCTCACTTTCGACTTTTTATCGACATTGATGTCCAAAATGACCGAGCCGGGCTGCGCTGGATCGGGTTTCTGATAAATCACCACGGCGGCATTGTGATAACCTTTGGCGGCCATAGCTTTTTGAATGGCTATTTTGGCGCGGTCGATGAGGTCGGGCGTAACTTGGCTGCCGCGACTGAGTTCCACTTTGGGCGTTACATCTTCCTCTTCCGATTTTTTCAAGCCATAATAGTTCACTTGCGAAATGCGCGGACGCTGTTTCAGAGCAATCTCGAGCCAGATTTTGTCGCCTTCGATTTTGTCGGCAAGGATTTTCACATCCGAGAAATAGCCTTGTTTCCAAAAGCGTTTCACGGCATTGCTTATCTCGTTGCCAGGCACTTTTATTTTCTGACCTTTGGTCAAGCCCGAAAAGCCGATGATCACAAAATCCTCGTAGGTGTCGGCGCCAGTCACGCGAATGTCGGCAATGGTGTATTCTTGCGCCGTCATGGCGTAATCAACCACAGGCTTGGCAGCCAGCGGCAGCGATGCCAGCGAATCGTCGACTGTGGAGTCGGCTTGAATGGCGAAAAGCGTGTCGGGCTGAGCCGCCAGTGTGCTGTCCACCGCGGTTTGTGCCGCCACGGGCAACGAGCCAAACGCCACTGCAAACAGAAGGATTCCGTATTTTATCGCTTTTTTGCGCATCACTTGTCGTTTGCCAATTGTTCGCTAGTCTTGCCAAAACGGCGTTCGCGATGTTGGTAGTCCACAATGGCTTTGTAAAACTCCTCTTCGCGAAAATCGGGCCAGTGCGTTGGCGTGAAATAGAGTTCGCTGTAGGCAATTTGCCACAGCAAGAAGTTACTTATTCTCACTTCGCCGCTGGTGCGAATGAGCAGATCGGGATCGGGAATGGCGGCCGTGGTTAAATGTTGCGACACGGTCTGTTCCGTTATTCCATCGGCAGAGATTTCGCCTGCTGCCACTTTTTTTGCGATTTTTCGCATGGCGTCGGTCAGCTCCCAGCGCGACGAATAGCTGAGTGCCAAAACCAGCGTAAGTCCCGTATTCACCGATGTTTCGGCAATGCAGGCACGCAATCGCGCCAGCACATTGGCAGGCATGCGTTCGAGATCGCCAATGGCCTCGAGGCGTACATTGTTTTTGTGGAAAGTGGGCGTCTCTTTCACTATATTTTCCACCAAAAGTTCCATCAGCGCGTCCACTTCGGCTTGCGGACGATTCCAATTTTCGGTACTAAAAGTGTAGAGCGTCAGATATTTTATGCCAATTTCGGTAGCAGCTTCGGTCACTTTGCGCACCGACTCCACGCCGTTTTGGTGCCCCACCAATCGGCTCAAGCCACGCTCTTTGGCCCAACGCCCGTTGCCGTCCATTATTATGGCGATGTGTGCGGGCAGTTTTTCTATGTCGATTTGATTTTTATACGATTCCACGGTGGGTTTCAGTTTTTATCTTTTCGATTTTATCTTCTCAATTTTGCGGCACGGAGCGCATATTTGCAAAAAATCGCACGAGAGGTACAGTCCAAATGTCGATAGCCAGTCGCGATTGCTAAAAATGCCTTTATTCAGTCCATAAGGGTCGTCCACGCCATCGAAATTATCGGTGAAAAGTTTGTGCATTGTCCATGCTGCGCCTATGTTCCAGCGTCGACCGAGTTTCACTTTCACGCCGAGTCCGAACGGAAAAGCAGGACAAACTTTCGTATGCTCAAGATCGTAGATGGTCGCCCCAACGCCCAGAAAAACATACGGCGTAACTATCGATGCATTCTCTTCGTAGCGGCGCGCGCCATAGTTCCAAAAGTTGAAGGTATAGAGCACGCTCACATCTACAAAATCGGTGTTGCGCTGCTGCCCATCGACTTTTTCGATGCCAGCCCAGCCGCCACGCACCTCCATGCCCAGCTCATGATGACCCGTAAATTTGTACTTGCCAAACGCGCCAAACGAAGCACCAAGGTTTGCAAATGGTTTTGTGTTCAAGTCGCCCAGATAGAACGCACTGCCGCCATTCAACCCGAACTCAAGATAGTATTTCACGAGGTCGGGATTGCGCTGCGCCGTGGCAGTAAGAGCCGAGCAGAGAAGCACGCAAACTAACAATCTATGTCGATTTTTGAGCATAAATACACAATTCGCCGTTGATATAACGCACGAATGCCTCAAAAATTGCTGCAAAAATAGTGTTTTTTATTGAAATTCAGGCAATAAATCGACCAAAAAGGACGGAATTGACACAAAATGACCAAAAATCTGACTAAAAATCGAATTTGAGTTGTGTGTCGAGCAGTCGAAAAGTGAGCCTGTGATGTGGCGTGGTGCCATATTGTTCGATGGCGCGACGATGAGCCGCCGTGGGGTAGCCTTTGTTCACGCGCCAAGCGTATTGCGGAAAATCGGCATCGATGCGGCGCATATATTCGTCGCGGTGAGTCTTGGCTAGCACCGATGCAGCGGCAATCGACAGATATTTGCCATCGCCTTTCACAATGGTAGTGTGCGGAATGTCGTGGTAAGGGCGAAAGCGGTTGCCGTCGATGATGAGATGTTCGGGACGCACTTTCAGCGCATCGATGGCGCGATGCATAGCCAAAATGCTGGCCGAGAGAATGTTTATCTCGTCGATTTCTTGAGCCGAGACTTGCGCCACAGCCCATGCCACCGCCTCTTTTTCAATGATTGGGCGCAGCATATCGCGCTGATGCTCAGTGAGTTGCTTGCTATCGTTCAGCAACGGATGGTCGAAATCGGGCGGAAGAATCACCGCCGCGGCAAAAACCGGTCCAGCCAAACAACCTCGCCCCGCCTCGTCGCAGCCCGCCTCGATGCAATCGGGCTTAAAAAAATGCAGCAAAGGCGAATGTTGTTTCATCAGGAAGTGGGAAATGATGCTTTCAGACTCTTTCTCCCCTCTTTGAGGGGGCGGGGGAGTCAAACTTTTTTGAATATCACCGCTGCATTGTGTCCGCCGAAGCCAAAGGTGTTCGACAGCACAGCGCGAATTTCACGTTTTTGAGCGTGGTTGAATGTGAAGTTGAGTTTGTAGTCAACATCGGGATCTTCATCGCCTTCGGTGAAGTTGATGGTTGGCGGCACTGTGTTGTTGTTCATCGCTAAAATGCTGATTACCGCTTCCAATGCGCCCGCGCCGCCAAGCAGGTGACCCGTCATCGACTTGGTAGAACTGAGGTTCAGACGGTAGGCATCGTCGCCAAACACGGCTTTCACGGCGCGCATTTCTGCCACATCGCCAAGTGGCGTAGAGGTACCATGCAAGTTGATGTAGTCGATATCGGCTGTGGTGAGGTTGGCATCGTCCAAAGCATTACGCATGACCAGCGCAGCGCCTTCGCCCTCGGGTTCGGGAGCGGTCATGTGGTAAGCATCGGCACTGAGTCCGTAGCCAGCCAATTCAGCATAGATTTTTGCTCCGCGCGCCACGGCATGTTCGTACTCTTCGAGAATGAGCACGGCACTACCCTCGCCCAGCACAAATCCATCGCGGCTGTGGCTGAATGGTCGCGATGCAGTGGCAGCGTTTTCGTTGTTGGTCGATAGCGCTTTCATGGAATTGAATGCGCCAATACACGACTCGGTGATGACCGCTTCGGCACCGCCCACAACCATGGCATCGGCTTTGCCAAGACGAATGTAGTTGGCAGCTTCGGCCATGGCTAGGTTCGACGAGGCGCAAGCGGCCGTAGTGGTGAAGTTTGGTCCACGCAGACCATATTTTATCGACACAAACCCAGCTGCCATGTTCGGAATGAGTTTGGTCATCAGGAACGGATTGAAGCGCGGTCCGATGGTTTTGCCCGTTTCGGCATAGCTGAGCATCTCTTCCTCATAAGCTTTCAGTCCGCCTATGCCCACGCCAAAAATCACGCCAATGCGGTCGCGGTTGACCTGTTCGAGCGCAATGCCACAGTCGGCAATGGCCTGTTCGGCCGCCACCATGGCAAAATGTTCGTAGCGTTCCATCTTGCGCAACTCTTTGCGGTCGATAAACTGCGATGCGTCGAAATTTTTAACTTCGCAAGCAAATTGCGTTCTGAATTTTTCGGGGTCGAACAGTGTGATGCGTGCAGCACCGCTACGCCCATTAACAACACTGTCCCACAATTCGGGTACAGTATTGCCAAGAGGAGTGACGGCACCAAGTCCCGTTACTACAACTCGTTTTAATTCCATAAAGAATGTTTTTTAGCCCATTCGCTGAGCTGTGTGGTGTTTTAGCCTTTGATGGCCTCTTCAATTTTGGCAATAGCGTCACCCACGGTAACGATTTTCTCCTGTTCCTCTTCGGGAATGGTTACGCCAAATTGTTTCTCGAAGTCCATGATCAACTCGACGGTGTCGAGCGAGTCGGCGCCAAGATCGCCAGTGAAACTGGCTTCGTTGGTTACTTCTTCGATTTTTTTACCAAGTTTTTCAGCAATGATTGCTTTTGCTTTTTCTTCTATTTCTGACATAGTTAAAAAGGTTTTGATAAATTATTTCCAATAAATAGCAGTTTCGCATTTTCGCAAAAACCGCGGCAAAGGTACGACTTTTTTTTCAGCCGACCATACTTTTATCAAAAAACATTTGCACAACGCTACTCAACCAACTGATAATCAGCAAGATAACATCAAACTAAATTCCACTTGCATGGCAATTGGAATAAAATGTGTACCTTTGCAAGATTAAACGAGTTCTTTTCTGAAACCCTAATTTCAAACTAGAAAAACATGTTGTTAAGCATAATTTGGGATGTCGATCCCGTATTTTTTAGCATTGGCTCCATTCAGGTGCGCTGGTATGGAGTGCTCTACGCACTCGGCTTTTTCTTGGGCATCACGCTCATTGGCAAGACTTTCAAACACGATGGTGCGCCCGATGCGTGGCTCGATAAGGTTTTCATCTGGATGGTGGTGGCAGTGATTGTCGGCGCGCGCTTGGGGCATGTTTTTTTCTACGATTGGGACTATTATCGTGAAAATCTTGCCGAAATTCCCAAGATTTGGCACGGCGGTTTGGCTAGTCACGGCGGCGCCATCGCCATAGTGCTTTGCTGCTATTTGCTATCAAAATATCTTACCAAACAACCCATGTGGTGGCTTGGCGATCGCCTTTTTATAGGTTGTGCGCCCGTAGCTTGCATGATTCGCCTTGGCAACCTAATGAACTCCGAAATCTACGGCACACCAACCGACATGCCGTGGGGTTTCATTTTCAAACGCGGGCAAGAGCAGTTTTGCGGCACATTCGACAATTTTGAAGAGTGCCTAGCGCCACAAGTATGCTGTCCGCAGAACGAATGGCTACCTTGTCACCCCACGCAACTGTACGAAGCGGCGGCCTATCTGATAGTGGCGGTGCTGCTCATTTGGCTCTATTGGCGCAAAGAGGGCGGAAAATACTACGGGCTGCTGTCGGGCATTGGTTTCACGGGAGTTTTCTTGGCGCGACAAATCATTGAATTGCTCAAAAACGACCAATCGGCGTTCGAGGCCAACATGACTTTCAACATGGGACAATGGCTCAGCGTGCCGTTCGTCATTTTGGGCGTTTGGCTCATTGTTCGCGCGCTGAAGCGTGGCAAACAGGAGTTTGTGCTAGTCGACGACAAAAAAGTAAACCGCAAAAAATAGTGATTTCAGCAGACGAAATAATGCAGGCTGGCACCACCAGCAAGACTCACGGCGTGCGCGGCGAGGTGGTTCTCACGCTCGACATCGATCTCGATTGGGACGCGTGCCGCTACCTTGTGTTCGATATCAATGGTATTTTTGTGCCATTTTTCATCGATTCAGTGCGACCAAAGAACGACACCACTTGGTTGGTGAAATTCCTCGACATCGACGACGAGCCTGCCGCCAAAATACTCACAAACAAGCCATTTTTCGTTGCGAAATCGCTTGTAAAAGATAGCGACCAGCTGGCGCTCAACTATTTCGTCGGTTTCACCGTGATAGACCAACGACTTGGCACCATTGGCATCATCGATGCAGTGGACGAAAGCACCGTGAATGCACTTTTTGCCATTGGCGACCGCCTGATGCCCGTGTGCGAAGAGTTCATCACCGACATCGACCACAAGCGCAAAATTCTGCACACCAATCTGCCCGAAGGATTGCTCGATTTGTGATTGGTACGAAATTTGATTTTCAAACAATTGTAGCGTCAAAACCAAACTACAATCGTTTTCATGAAACGCCTTTCGCTCATATTAGCAACATCGTGCATTTTTGCCATTTCGGCAAGTGCCACAGTGCCCGTCACACAACCTTTGGCGGCTAATGTGGTGCCAATGCACATAATCAACGGCGACACGGTTTTTCAACTGCCGACGGTCTATGTTTTTCCGCCGATGAAGTTCAAAAACAAGCGCGAAGAGCGTTTCTATTGGCGAACCGTGCGCGACGTGAAAAAGGTTTTGCCCTATTCGAAGATGATTAGCGGCTTGGTGCAAGAGGTGAACGACACACTGATGCGCCTGCCCGACAAGAAAGCACGCGACCGCTACATGCGGCAATGGGAAAAAACAACCTACAAAAAATACTACAAAGAGTTCACGCAGATGACTCTGAATCAGGGCAAATTGCTCATTCGGCTGGTCGACCGCGAGTGCCAGACAAGTTCATACGAGCTCATTCGCGCCTATCGAGGCAGTTTTTCGGCTGGATTTTACCAGATGTTCGCCAAGCTGTTCGGTGCCGATCTGAAAAAGAAATTCGGCGACAGCAGCGAAGACAAAGTCATCGAGCGCATCATCTTTTTGGTGGAAGCAGGGCAACTTTAATTATGAATTTTGAATTAAGAATTATGAATCAAAGCGCGACAGATGGACTGTGATTTTTTTTGAAAAACTATGACTGTTGACGATGACGATGACCATCGCAAGCCACAATTTTCAAATCTTCAAATTTTCAAATGAAAAAATAGAGATTTTTCTCACAGACCATCACCAATGCGCTAAACTTTTCAACTTGTCAACTCATCAACTTATCAACCCAACTTTATAAACTTTCCACTTTAAGAACTTTATAAACTGAATTCATGCAACTACTCTCCGACATCAATTCGCTGCAGTGCCAGACTTGCGCTACCATCGGCTTTTTCGATGGCGTGCATCGCGGGCATCAGTTTTTGTTGGAGAGGCTGAAACACTGCGCAAGCGAGAAAAATCTGCCCACTTTGGTGGTAACTTTTGCCGATTCGCCTGCGCGACTGCTTTCGCCCGGTTCGCAAGTGCAACTGCTCACCACGCCCACCGAAAAAATTGCGCTGCTCAGTCAATCGGGCATCGACTACTGCCTAATGCTCAACTTCGACGAAAAACTGGTACAACTGCGGGCCGAGGAGTTTCTCACGCTACTGCATCGGCACTTTGGCGTGCGGCATTTGCTGCTAGGCTACGATCACCATTTTGGCAGCGATGGATTAAGTGAATTGGCTGATTATCAGAAAATTGGAAAAAAAATTGGCATAGAAATAGCGCAAGCCGAGCCATTGAAAATTGATGGGAAAATCGTCGGGTCGCGCATCATTCGGCAACTTTTGGCTGATGGAAAAGTAGAGCAAGCCAACGCGCTGCTGGGCTACGACTACACGCTGTCGGGCACCGTGCAGCACGGACAGGCCATTGGGCGCACCATCGGCTTTCCAACGGCAAATTTGGCTGTCGCGCCACGCAAATTGCTGCCTCGCGGTGGCGTTTATGCCATCGAAACGGAGATTTCTGGCAAAAAGCATCGCGGACTGCTCAACATTGGCACGCGACCGACCATTTCGGGCGGTGAGCAAACCGTGGAGGCGCACATTATCGACTTCGACGGCAACATTTACGGAAAAAATCTGACAATAAAAGTGCAACACCGCCTGCGCGATGAGCAAAAATTTGCCTCACTTACCGAGCTTGAACATCAAATAGAATTTGACCGAAAACGCCTTTTAATCGAGGAAAATTGATGATTTCTCGCTGCAAAAAATGGTCAGCAAAAAATTAACATGAAAATTTTGTTCATTAACACTTAAGTGTGTACCTTTGCAACGAATTCCGATTTGAATGTAATTTTATAAAATCATACCACTATGAAAAAAATGCTTTATGCAGTTGCAATGCTGGCCGTAGTTTTGGTTGGCTGCAACAAAGAGAATGATCCTGAGGAGCAGAAAAGTGACGCTTCGCAGAAATTGACCACAGGCACTGCCATCACGCAGTATCTCACGGCTTCGGCTTTGGTTTCGAACGCTGTTACCGAATCGGCTAATGGCGTAGGTGAAGTAAGGACTGACCTAAATGTCAATATTGCCCCTAAATCGGTCAAAGCGGACGCTGAAGCAGACACTTTCCCAAGTGTTACATGGGAATCTGTGAATGAGGAATCCATATTCCCAGTGATCGTAACCATCAACTACGGCACTACAAATGTGCTTGGTAAAGATGGTCGCAACCACCGCGGTGTGCTGAAAGTTTGGGCCGATGGTGCTTACGAAGAAGAAGGCACAACAATGAAAGCCACTTTTGCCGATTGGTATGTGGACGATGTAAAACTGATGTGCAGCGACAGCATGACGGTTGTGAACAATGGTCGCAACGACAAAAATTACTGCCAATTCAAGGTTAATGGTCATTTCACACTCGTTTCGGGCGAGAAATCGTTTGAATTCACCGAGAACAGCACACGCACTTGGATCGAAGGCGAGGGTCAAACCGACGTTACCACGCACACCTACTCTATCATAGGCGACCAAGAGGGCAAAACCGCTAGCAAATACGACTACAGTGTGAAAATTGCCGAGGCCGATCCAATGGTTGTGAATGTTGGCACACGCTTCCCACTCAGTGGCACGCTCAACATCACAGTCGACACGCGCGCCATCGACGAGTTCTTCCCCAACTTTGAATATGCCGAAGTGCTGAAATTGTTCTATCCAACCGATTTCGACTTCACGCTCATCTTCACTGGCAACAACAAGGCGAAGATTCAAATTCCTTACACCGATGTTACCACTCGCGAGGAGAAGACTTACGAATCGAAAGAGATTGATTTGCTGAACATCTAATCGGCAAATTCTTCCGAAAACGAAATGCGATGCTGCTCAAAATTTGGGCGGCATCGCTTGTTTTTACACAATGATGTTTTCCTTCGGAATTTTCTGCCAACTGAACAGTGGCACAAGTTCGTGCGGCGCAATTGGCTCTGGGCGATCAATCAGATTTGCTACAAATGCCAAACGGCCGACGATTTCTTCGGCTGAATAGTTTTTGCGCAGTTCGCCAAGGTCGAGGCTGCGATCGCGTTTGCAAAGGCGTGCGCCTGTGGCATTGCAAAGTAAAGGAAGATGAAAAAATTGCGGTTCAGCGAAGCCCAGAAGTCGATAAAGATAAATTTGCTGCGGCGTGGAGGCTAACAGGTCGTTGCCGCGCACCACTTGGTTGACACCCATCAGCGCATCGTCGACCACCACTGCCAACTGATAGGCAAACACGCCATCGGCTCGACGCACTACAAAGTCGCCGCACGCCTGCTGCAGATTGGCGCACTGCGACCCGTAATGTCCATCGACAAAAGCAATCTCCTCATCGGGAACCATCAATCGCATGGCAGGCGGGCGCGTGGTAGCACGCTCCATTTGCTCTTTTTCCGTAAGATTTCGGCAAGTGCCAGCATACACGCCGTGATGGTCGGTGGCGTGAGGTGCTTGCGCTGCGGCTATGTCGGCACGACTGCAAAAGCAGGGATAAATCAGCCCTTTATCTTTCAAAATCTGATAGTAGTGCGCATAAATTTCGGCACGCTCGCTCTGGCGAAAGCCGCTGCAGTTGCCGCCCGCGTCCCAATCGAGCCCAAGCCAACGCAGGTCATCTTCGATCTGAGAGGCGAATGCCGTTTTGCTGCGTTGCGGATCGAGGTCTTCGATGCGCAAGATCCATTCACCGCCCTCGGACTTGGCTGCCAACCACGACAACAGTGCCGTGTACACATTTCCCAAGTGCATGCGCCCCGTAGGCGACGGTGCAAAGCGTCCGCGAACGATATTTTGGGTTTTCGATTTCAAATTTTCAAGCGATTAAAGTTTCCACTATGATAGTGAACTTTGACTATGACTATTGACTATGACTAAGACTATGACCAAGACTATGACCAAGCAATAACCACGACCAACTACAGTGCCCGTCCCTTGTCTTTTGTCTTTTGTCTTTTGTCTTTATTCTTTACTCAAAATTCCCAAGCATTCTGCAACTTCCTTTCGATGCCCATTCATCACTTTTTCGAAATCTTCGTCTTGCTTAATTTTCATCACCTGCGTGCGGATCGACTCTTGGTAGGCATGACCATCTTTGTCGAGAAAAACCTTGCAGATGGCTTTCCATGGCACTTGAATGGTCTGCGACGATTCGTTCACTTTGAAACCCTTTTGAATGAGCCCTTGGCGGTAGAGATGTTCGAACAGCGCATACATTGTACGCGCAAAACCAGCATCGCTCAGTGGCGTAACGACACGAAGAGCACATTCGTAGTTCGGATCTTTAATCAGCATGCGCTGATTACATGCGCCATTGATGAACTGCTCCACCACTGCTCGCGCCTCGGCCGATTTCTGATAATCTTCGTGCTTGTTCATATCGATGCACTTGATGCTATTCAAAAAAGCATTGTAGGTATCGTTGGTGAAGCAAGTTGGCTCGTTTTCAAAACTTTTGCAAGGCATGGGATAATCGGCAAGTTCTTTGTCGCCCTTGAGGTAACGTTGAAAGACATTTCGCATAATGGTGGTCGCTGTGATGCCAACTTTTGCGATATCTTCCTCCTCATTTAACGTGAGCCAAAACAGCCAGTAGGTGCCGTCTTGCGCATTGTCGGTCAGTTTGAATCGGTGCGAGAAATCTTTCAGCGGAAAGGTGTTATTGAGTATTTGGCAGATTTCGGGAAGAATGATTTCGCGGTCCTTGCGATACTGCTCAATTTCGTGCGTGTGATCGAAACCATCGACAGTCACGCCACGACAACCGTAGTAGATGCCCGTGCTTGGCGTGTCGATATCGCACTCGATGAGGAACTCGTACAGACGATGGCCGTCGTCGCTGCGCAGCGTATCGATGCGATACATCAGCGTGGCGGGCAGTTCTACACGCGTGCCGCCCACGCCATCAGGAATATAGCCGCGCAGTTCGTGCCGCCGCGTGTGGTCGCCGCCGATAATGCTTTCCATCTTTTGGCGATAGAATTCAGCGGCTTCGGCGGTATATCGTTCGCGAAGCGTTTCTTGATCGATGGTGGAGGTGTAGGGCATAGTTTCATTTTTTTGACCACAAAGATACAATTCATTTTCCAATAATGAGCAAATTGACAAAGAATAGATTTTAATTTTATTTAACACAATTAAGGCAGAAAAAATTTGTTTATATAGCAAATATGTTATACCTTTGCGGCGATAAAAATTATCGTAATGAAGTGGAATGAGCTAAAGAAAATTGCCGAAAGTTATGGTTGGCGATTGAAACGACAAGGCGCAAACCACGAAGTTTATTATCACCCTGACAAAGACTATCAAATAGAAATTAGTCGTCATGGCAAAGAAGAGATAAAAAACGGTACTTTTCACAAATTGAAAAAACAAATAGGTTTTTAAAAATATGAAAACTACAGCGTTAATAGAGCGAGGCAAAGATGGGACATTTGGCATTTATACCCCTGATATAAATGCGACCATTGTAGGCGAAGGACACAGTGTAGCTGAGGCAAAGGCTGATTTCGAAAAAGGAGTTCAAGAAATGATGCTCGCTTACACCGAAAATGGCGAAATAGTTCCAGATGAATTAAAAGACATTAGTTTTGAATACAAATACGATTTAGCATCGTTTTTTAACTACTATCCATTTCTAAATGTTACACAATTGGCAAAGTCCATTGGAATAAATTCCTCGCTTATGCGTCAATACAAGTCTGGTCAATATATTTCGGAAAAACAGGTAGAGAAGATTCAAACTGCTGTCCATAAAATTGGTCAAGAGCTTGCCGAGGCGCAGTTAATTTAATTTGAACACTCTCTAAAAACACCAAGCGCAGCCACCAATTGAGGTACTGCGCTTGTTTTGTATCCTATCCGCTCGAACCACTACGATATTTACCACGGCTTTCAGATTTTTCTTGTATCTTTGCCCCCGATTTCAGTCTCTATGTCGATATGCCAGAACCAGCCAAACGCTGGAACATCTACCGCAACAGGCTACTCGGCGCATGGTTGCAAGCCAACGGGCTTATAGTTGTACCAACCATTTCGTGGGCAGAACCTGCCAGTTTCCACTACTGCTTCGATGGCATCGAACCACATAGCACAGTCGCCATCAGCACAGTAGGCACAGGGCGCAATGAACTATCGCAACTACTGTGAAAACGAGGCGCAGCCAAGATGATGGAACTTTTAGAACCAACTACTGTCATCATCTATGGCTGCAACCACTTCAATTTTGATTTTGGCACAACAAAAATTATTACATTTGAAAACGAAATAATTAACAGACTACGAACACATGGGCGGTAGAGGCGCATTCTTAAATTCTGCAGCGGCAGGCTTCAAAGGCATTGCCGAAAGCGAGCGGCAGTATTCTGTTGTCGATAAAATTGGCAACATAGAAGTAGTACAATGGGATTATGGCAAAAATAACCAAACAATCACCCTTTCAAACACACCAAACACAACCTACTATTCATACTCAAAAGAAAATAAACAAATTGAGCATATTTATTACTACCGCAACCACAAACTATTCAAAAGCATCGATTTCCCCAAAAATGGGAACGCAGAACACACACATTATTGGAAAAACGGTTCATTAGTGGAGCGCAAAAAACATGATAAAAAGAACATATTTGAATTGAACTCTAAAGATAGGAGGTTATACAATGAAGCCATTAAATGGAACAACGAACACAAAAAATGATGAAGTTTTAATCGAAAATTTCTGGGGAGTACGCGAACCGCATGCACTACTTCGCTCCGATTTGGGGTGGGACAAGAGGAACGCAGACGATGCGCTATCCGACAAAAGCGAAGATATCTTTCGCTACTATGTAGACCAAATAGGGTTAAATATCGCATTTTTTTGGCTCGAAGATAGGCGGTTTTACTATATCTACACCGAAGAAGACCCTGTCCCAGTTGTTCGCGTTGATAAAGACCCAAACTGGGACGGCCAATATCTTATCCAAAGTTTTATGGACTATGGTAGCACAGGCTCACAAGGCGAGACAATTGCCACATTCAACGATGAAACGAAAATTTGGGAAGAACTAACAATAAATGGCAAACACCTCGAAGAAATTTTAGCAAATTCTGTCATCACAAATATAGATTAAACCTTTTCTCCTTGCTATTCCGTTTGTGTAGCATAACACACTGTTTTTCTGTCTTTTATGATAGAATACCACTGTACTACCTTTGCACAGTATAAATTAAAAGTATTCTATCATGGAAAAAAATGTACTACTCCGACGCTTTCAGCGCACCGACTGGACTGAAGGCGAGCAAACTTGCGAATTCTATCGCATTTTCTGGTCGAACCCACTACTGTCCATTGCCGACCTGCGCAGCCTGCTCGACCAAACCAATGGTGCACCGCCTATCGTGAATTCCTGCGCTGCGACACTATCATTCGTGCCGATAGCGTAAGCACGACGAACAATATCATCGTTGCGCAGATGAACGGCTTTCAACGGACATTCTTTTGGCTGGGTTGGGCGTTCGTGGCGTTGGTAGTGCTTTGGGTGGCATGGAAAATTCTGAAAATCTACCTGCGAAAATGAACGTAAAACGCGCACTTGAGAATAAGAGCCGCGGCAATAGGATTTTTTTCGACAACCTCGCGCGGCAGGTGCTTTTTAACGATTGTACGCTCACGGCGTTGAATATACTGATTGAACGTGCGACACGTTGAGTTTAGGCGTTGGTGGTACTTTGGGCCTTTTCTTTGTGTTTTTTTATGCTTAAAAACATATTATTATATTTGCCAACCTAAAATAAATTTACTATATTTGCACTCCAAACCAATAAAAAACAAAAATTATGTTTGTAGTTCCTGATTATGGTCTGTGGGGCATACCTGTACTAATTTTTATCTTATATATGACTTTTAAGTCAAAAAAATAACCCCCTTCAAAAAAAATAAAGACGCATTTTGTGCGTCTTTTTTTTTATTCATTATTGCCACTATCTTTGCCATAAATATATAAAAATTATGGCAAATTACCAAGACAAAATTACAATTGACACTACAGTGAATGGCAAACAAGCCGAAGATGAACTAAAACGTCTGCGTCAACAAGCCATCGAACTGAAAGAAAAAAATTGCCGAAGTGTACAAGGCGCAAGGCAAATCAGCAGCATACGAGCAACTCAACAAAGATTTTGCGAAAACTAAACGCAACATCGTAGAAGTACAAAAACAATTATACGATGTTAACCGCACACTCGGTAATCTATCAAGTGCCAGCGTGCGCGACTTAAAACACACACTCTAAAAACACCAAGCGCAACCTCCTAAACGGGGTACTGCGCTTGTTTTATGAGCCAATTCCCGGACTCGAACCGGGGACCTACGCATTACGAATGCGTTGCTCTACCAACTGAGCCAAATTGGCAAAATTTTCGGCTGCAAAAGTAGTGCTTTTTGTCGAATTAGCAAAATTTTTTCAAGAAAAAAGTGCGGCACAAAATTTTTCAGTACAAAAATCCACTAAAAACGCACCAAATCTCAATCCTCCGCAGCCCGCAACTTTACAAACTCTTCACTTTCCGAACTCTATCCATCTCGCGGAGGTCGGCTTTTTCGCGCAGGGTATCGCGCTTGTCGTAGTTCTTTTTGCCTCGTGCAAGGGCGATATTCAGTTTCGCCAAGCCCTTTTCGTTGATGTAGAGCGAAGTCGGCACAATGGTGAGTCCACTCTCTTTCACCGCGCGCTGCAGTTTGCGCAGTTCACGCCGTGTGAGCAGCAATTTACGCACCCGCTGCGCATCGTGGTTGTAGCAAGTGCCAAGCCGATATTCGCTGATGTGCATGTTGCGCACCCACAATTCGCCATCAGCAAAAGTGCAGAAAGCATCGGTGAGACCAGCATGCCCTTCGCGAATGGATTTTATCTCCGTTCCGCAAAGCACAATGCCTGCCGTGTAGCGATCGAGCAACTCGTAGTCGAACGAGGCGCGGCGATTTTTTATGTCGATTTTTGCTTTCATCAAGAGTGCAAAAGTAGTATTTTCTCAGCGAATTTGCAAAATCGACCAAATGTGAGTAAATTTGCAGGTTATAAACCCATTCAGCAATGAAACGCACCGCCTCGCTCATTTTTGCGCTCGCCGTGGCTATTTTTGCCACAGCGCAGACCTCCATGCGCATCTACGAATTGCCCTGCAATCAGCGAAAAACGACAAAATCTGCCACAAAAACCACCACAAACGAAGTGAAAACATCGGGCGTGGTAACTGCCATTTTGGGCGATGGATTTTTTCTGCAAGATGCCACAGGCGATGGCGATGACTCCACGCGCGACGCCATTTTTGTGCTGACCGACACTGCCAATATCCGCCTCGGCAACGACATAGCGCTGACCGCTTTTTACTGCGACGACACGCTACGCAATGTTTCAAATCTAGAAAAAACCGCGGAACATCAGCAAGTTAGTGCAACGACAGTAACTTTCCCAGATGATTTTGTAGATGGCAAAGGCAGCAACTATGTGGGCATGTCGGTGCAAATAGCCAACACGCTCACCGTGACCAACAATCGCAATTGGAACAGCGGCACGAGCAGCACCATCACGCTGTCGAACGGCTTGCTGATGACGCCCACCGAAGTGGCGCTGCCCAGCAGCAGCGAATATCAAACCGTGGTGAAAGAGAACAACCGCAACTACCTGATTCTTGCGCCAGCCACATCGCAAAGCAAACCTTTTGCCGATGCTAACGGCACGCTGCGAACAGGCTATCAAGTTGATGATTTGGTAGCGACAGTGGTCTCGTCGAGCGGAATTAGTCACCGACTGCAGACCGCCACCACGCCCGCATGGCACAGCAACGAGCGTCCGACCGCGCGCCCCGACCTTGGCGATTGCAATCTGGTGGTGTGCGCTGCCAATCTTCAATACTATCTGCGAAGCGATTTTGGCACGGGCTACGGACCTGCTAGCGAAACGTTGGCCAACCGTCAGCACGCCAAAATAGTGAAAGCCCTGCGCGCCATCGATGCCGATATCTATGGATTGCTCGAAATGCAGCAGGGGCAAGACGCCATTGCCTACCTTTGCAACGCCCTGAACGAGGCCGCTGGCAGCCAAATCTATTCGTACATCGACGACGGCACATCGGTCTATTCGTCGTACACCAAAAGCGCCCTCATCTACCGCAACGACCGCGTGACGCCACTCGGCAGTCTGCAAATGAACAATTTGAAAACCTATTATCGAAAACTGATTCAGGCATTCAAACTAAACGAAAATGGCGAGGCTTTTGTACTGTCGCTCAATCACTTAAAATCAAAAAGCGGGTCGTCGTCGGCTTCGGGCAGCGATCAAGATCAGAACGATGGTCAGGGTGCGTACAACGCCACACGCGTAGCCGAGGCAGAGTCGATCATCAGCAAATGTGCCGCACAAACGCTCGATGCCGATGTGCTGATAATGGGCGATATGAATGCCTATTCGATGGAAGATCCCGTGCAGAAATTTGTGAGCGCAGGCTATCGGAATCTGCTCAAAAAATACGATGCCAATGCCTATTCGTACGTCTACAACGGGCGTTTCGGATTGCTCGATCATGCGCTGGGCAACAGCACCATGGCGGCGCAAGTTACGGGCGCTAGAGTGGCTCATTTCAATGCCGATGAGCCGACCATTTTTGGTTACGAGAGCGACACCGACGAGTTGATGTATCGCTATTCCGACCACGATGCGGTAGTTGTGGGTCTGAGTCTCGGCACATACCACGACGACACGCCCGTGCCAAATATCAGCGATGATGACGCGCCATTTGTGCAGACCATTTCGCACGATGGACAGTTACGCATAGAGCACGCTCAAGGCTTCACTGCCACGGTTTACGACATGCTCGGTCGCGCACTCAGCACAACTGAAATCAGCGACGATTACGCCACACTCAGCACTGCCGATTTTGTAACTTCGGGCATCGTCATTTTGCAATTGAAAAACGAAAATGGTGGAATATTCACTCAAAAAATTGTGATAAAATAATCACTTCTCACTACTAACTTCTCACTTCTCACTAATATGAATGATGTTCTCAGCATAATCACGCGTTATTATTTGCCCGGCACGCCGCTCTACGACACGCTTATGAGGCATAGTCAGTCGGTTTGCGACAAAGCGTTGCAGTTGGCCAATCGCCACCCCGAACTTGGCATCGACACCGATTTTGTGGCCGAAGCCGCCATGCTGCACGACATTGGCATTTTCATGACCGATGCGCCAAAAATCTTCTGCGTTGGTTCGCACCGCTATATCGAGCATGGTTACCTTGGCGCCGAATTGATGCGTCGCGAAGGGCTGCCGCGCCACGCCCTTGTGTGCGAACGCCACACTGGCACGGGCATTTCGCTCGAACAGATTCTGGATCAAAACCTGCCGTTGCCGCACCGCGATATGCGCCCCGTCAGCCTCGAGGAGCAACTGATTTGCTATGCCGACAAATTCTATTCCAAATCGCACCTCGACCAAGAGCTGACCATCGACCAAGCCCGCACCAAACTCGTCCGTTTCGGCGATTCGTCGGTCGAGCGCTTCGATGAGTGGGTGGAAAAGTTTGAATAAAGAGTAAGGAGTAAAGAATAAAGACAAAGGACGGGGGCTGCAAAGATTAGAGGATTTCACACGAAAAATCACCCCGAAAAATTCAACTTCGCACGCAAATTTCTGATTTTTGCGCAAAAATGGGGCTGTTTTATCGACGAAAAACACAAAAATCGGGACAAAATTCACCAAAAACCTTCCAAATTAGTCCGAGTTCGCCATTTTTTCAAGATGGTGAGAATGCCCTATTCATCGGCATTTCTGACTATTTTCTTCCAATTTTTTAAACTAATGAGCAATTTTTTGGCGCGATAATTTGCAAATTAAACAGTTTTTGTCTATTTTTGACGGCAACTAACCTAACAACCGCCAAAAATGCACCGCTCCGTAAGACAAATTGCAAAAATCGTACTGCTCATTTTGGCTACATGCACAAGCGGAGCAATGCAGGCGCAAATAGCCACCATCGTGCCAAGTTCGTACACGGCAGGCAACGCCTCGGTGGCATACACAGCCGAGTGGCAACCATTCCAAAATCCGGCTGCACTGGCCTGCGAAAAGCAATATGCCGTTTCACTGCTCTACGAAAATCGCTACATCACAGCCGAACTGTCGAACGCTGCAGTGAGCGTGGCAATTCCAACGAAATACATCAACATTGGCGCGCAATTTTCGTATTTTGGCTATGCCGAATACAACGAAATGTTGGCTGCCGTAACTTTTGCACGCACCTTTGGCGACATTTTTCACCTTGGCGTGGAGTGCGACTACTACGCGGTTTATCTTTCACCGACGGAGCGCTACCGCAGCACCGCCACCGTGCAAGTGGGCTTTCAAGTGCAGGTGATTCCATCGCTCACCATCGGTTTCAATGCATTCAACCCCATTTTTTCGAAGATTAAAAGCGACCTCACCGAAAAACGCCTGCCATCGGTTTTCAGTCTGGGAACGAATTACAAGATTCACGGAAAAGTGGCTTGGTTGGTGCAGATCGACAAAGAGGTGCATTCGCCGCTGCGGTGGGCAACGGGCTTTGAATATGCGCCATTCGATGTGTTCGACGTGCGCATTGGTTGCTACGGTAGCGACTATGTGGTGCCAACCCTTGGTGTGGGCTGCGGTTGGGGCGGCTTCCGATTTCACCTGCACTGCGAATACCGCAATCCGCTGGGCGTGACCATGCTCGGCGCACTCCAATACCGTTTTGGCCGATGAAACGCCTCGCAACCATAGCGTTGGTGGCACTGCTCACTGTTTGCTCGATGGCGGCGCAAGAAGAGGTGGCCATCGACCGCGTGATAGAGCGCATCTACGATTTTCTGATGGAAGATGCCGAAGATGGCGAAATTGACTACGGCGACTTGTACGACGACCTCGAAGCCATCTATCTCTCGCCCATCAATCTGAACACCGCCACGCCCGACGACTTGGCGCAGTTGCGTTTTTTGAGCGACATTCAGATAGAAAATCTGATGTACTACATCTACAAAGCGGGCCGCATGCAGACCATCTACGAGCTGCAATTGGTCGAAGGGCTCGACGTTTTCACCATTCAGATGCTACTGCCGTTTGTGCGCGTGGAGCCGCCCGATGCCGCGACAGAATGGCACTTGCGCGACATCTTGAAAGAGAGCAAGCACGAGTTTACACTGCGTTTCGATGGCACTTTCGAGCACCGAAAAGGCTACACTTCCATTTCCGATGAAGAATTAGCAGCCAATCCGAATGCGCGCTATGTGGGCGATCCATTCTACACCTCGCTGAAATACCGATTGCGTAGTAGCGACAAACTAGAAGTCGGTCTGACCATGGAGAAAGACGCTGGCGAACAGTGGGTTGGCGCGTACAACAAAAAACTGTTCGATTCCTATTCGGGATTCATTCAGGTGAAAAAGTTGTGGAAATTCTCCACCATCGTCTTGGGCGATTATCGGGCAAATTTCGGTCAAGGGCTCGTCATCAGGCAAGACATGAACATGGGTGCAACCGCCATGGCTACGAATGTTTCGGCACGCACTCGCGGACTGAAGCGCCACTCGTCGACCGACGAATACAATTTTCTGCGAGGCGTGGGCGCAACCGCTCAGTTTGGCGATTTCGATGTCTCGGCCTTCTATTCGTACCGAAAAATGGACGCCGACACCAGCGGAAGCACGTTTTCGTCGTTCAAAAAAGATGGTTACCACCGCACACCGGGCGAATATGCTCGCCATCGCACCGTGGGGATGCACGTTTTGGGCGCGAATGTGAGCTATCGGCACAAATTTTTCCGCATTGGAGCCACAGCGTTGCAGACTTGGCTGGACGTGCCACTCGACTACGATCCGAAGCCTTATCAGCAATTCTATTTCCGTGGCGACAAGCAATTTGCCGCCAGCGTGGATTATCTATTTTCGTGGCGCGGATTTGGCATTTTTGGCGAGACGGCAGTGACGGGTCGCGGCGCTGTGGCGACCATCAACGGACTGACTTTTGCGCCAGCCTCGGTGGTGAATTTTGTGCTGTCGCACCGCTACTACAGCCGCAACTACGACCTATTTTTCGCCAATGCATTCAGTCAGACCGCCACGCGCAACGAACACGGCATTTACATTGGCAGCGAGATAAAACCCGTCAAAAATTGGAAAATTGTAGCGTATGCCGATCTCTACAAAACGCCATGGGTAACCTACAGCATGCCGCGCCCAACGCAAGGCTACGCTACCCTGCTCCAGATCGATTACATGAAAAACAGCCGTCTATCGATGTATCTGCGCATGCGCTATCGCTACAAAGAGGCAAAAGCCGCCGAATTGAGCAACGAAGCAACCACATTTTTGGCCGACAGTCGCAAACTCTCGCTGCGCTACTGCATGAACTACACTGTGCTCGGATTCGATCTTAAAAGCGTGGTCGAGTGGAATCGTGTGCGGATTGAGAAAGAACAACCATCGCACGGATTTCTGATAGCGCAAGATGTGGCTTACACCTTCAAAAAAATCGACATGACCGTGAGTGCGCGCTATGCCTATTTCGATGCCACAGTCTACGACAACAGATTTTCGCTGTTCGAGCGCGATGTGCCGAGCGCAGGCTTTTCGCCATCGATGTATGGCGTGGGCAATCGTTGGTACTTGAACATCGACTACGAGCCAATTCGCGACTTGAAATTCTATCTGCGCGTGGCTCAAACCTACTACACCGACGGTCGCACGCAAATAGGCAGCGGATTAAACCAAATAGCGGGCTGCCACAAAACCGATTTCAAAGTGTATGTGCAGTATAAGTTTTGAGGAGCGAAAAGTTAAAGCTCACACTTTTTTGCTCAAAAATTTGGTCAGTTGAAAAATTATTCACTAACTTTGCCAGCAGAAAAATAAAACTATCATCAAACGCGATTCGAGATAGCGTTCATTCCATTATTAACCCTTTAATTTTTTCCAACATGAAAAAGATGATTTTTGCGGCTGTGTGCTGCGCAGCGTTGATTGGTTTCACTGCATGCGAAGAGACAGTATCGAAAGACATTGTAGTGAGCATGACCTCGGAATTTAAGAGTTCCAGCTCCAGTGGTTCCGCTTCTTCGGGCGTAACAGTATTCAATGTGCAAGATCTCTTCATGGAAGAGCTCGCCAAAATTGGCACTAAAGTATTGGGCAATGCAGTAGTTTTGCGTGAGCAATCCGATGCGAAAGCAGTGAAGCAGAAAGTGGAGCAAGCTGCCCAAAGTGCCGATCAGCGCGTGAAGGACGAATTGGGCGTTCCCGACAAACTGAATTCTGGAATTGACAAGCTCAAAATCTTCGTTTCGTACACCAATGTCGATGACGAAGAGGTTACGCTGACCTACACATACAAAGAATAACAACCATCTATTTCGGCAAAGAACGCCGAAAACAGAGTTTAGAAACTATTTGTAACGCCATGCAAAACACGGGCGGAGATTCTTTGTAACCATTTTTTACCTCTTCAGCATGAAAAAAATTTCTACTCTTTTTACCGCAATTACGCTGAGCATTGCTGCGCAGGCGGCAACCTCGGTCGACCTTGGTTTGAGCGTTCGATGGGCAACCTGCAATGTTGGTGCATCGCAGCCCGAAAACATTGGCAGTCGCTATGCTTGGGGCGAAACGTGCGCCAAAAGTACCTATTCGTGGAGCAACTACACGCATGGCACCGCCTACAATGCCATGACAAAATACTGCGACGACAGCGATTATGGCACAGTCGACTACAAAACCACGCTCGATGCCGCCGACGATGTTGCCACCCAAAACTACGGCAAAGGCTGGCGCATGCCTACCAATGCAGAGTGGGAAGAACTACTAAGAGAATGCACTTGGAAGTGGGTCACCAACCACAACAACACAAATGTGAATGGCTACACTGTAATTGGCACAAATGGCGACTCTATTTTTCTTCCAGTAACTGGCTTTGGCTATTCCGACAAAACACGTCAAACCGACGGAGGCTACTATTGGTCGAGTTCGCTCCACACGACACCGAGCGATGCATACTATCTGCAGTTTTCGTCGACCGACATTGCCATGAACAATAACTTCCGTTTCTATGGTCAAGCGGTGCGACCCGTACAAGATATCGAGCATAGCGTAAACATCACCGCCAGCGAGAATGGCAAAGTCACCTCCGACACCAAGCAAGGTGTCCTTGGCGATATCGTTACGCTCACCATCGAACCCAACACGGGTTGTGAACTCGATGACATAATAGTAGAGGACGCCGACGAAAACGAGATTGAAGTAAATGCCGATTACACATTTATCATGCCGGCAAGCGATGTAACAGTAACCGCCACGTTTATTGAGCTAGACTATGTCATCATCATTGACGAAGATATTGAAAATGGCTCTCTTACAGCGGTTTCGTCGGCGAGTTGTGGCGAGATAGTAGAGATAGAAGTTACAGCCGACCCGGGATACCAACTCAGCGGAATTTTCGTTGACGACGAAGAGGGAAATTCCATTGACGTTGACGAAAACAATACGTTCATTATGCCCGCAAGCAATGTGAGCATAACCGCCACTTTTGCGCCAGCAACAGCCACAGCGTTGCAAACGGCAGAAGCAATAGAACTCAGCACAGAAAACGGGCGCATTGTTTGCAACCGCGATTTCAAAATCTACGATCTGCTCGGACGCGATGTCACACGCCTCAATGGTCAATTAAACGGCATTTACATTGTCGAAATCGGCACAAAAACGCAGAAAATTGTAGTTCGCTAAACTTTTTTATTCCATTCGACAATGAAAAATTCTGATTTTTGGAAAAGCACGCTAAGCAATACGCTCGGAACGATTATCGGCATTGTGCTGACTTTCGGAACAACGCTCGGTTTGCAACGCTGCGAACGCGAAAAGACAGAGCGCACCATGGCATTGATGGTGATTCACAATCTGGAATACTACTGCGAGACTTTAGAAGCAGACATTGCGCTGCTGCAAATGCAAGATTCGCTAAATGGCACCGTTTGGGATCATTGGCCCGACCGCTACGACCAGATTCCCGACGACACACTGCAATTGTTCATCAACGGCTTGATTTCGCGCAGCTTTGTAGCCAGCGACAACGCAGTAGAATCAGTATTCAGCTCGAACATCGACACATGGAAAAGCATTGGCAGCAGCGAATTCATAGAATTAGCAGGGAAATGCTTCTCAGCCACGCACCTAATAACCCAAATACGCGAAGAGATAGACGAGTGGAAACAACAAAACTACAAAACGCTGATGCAAACTACCGTCTACACCGACAATCCCACAAATTCGCTTGCCGAAACCACCGCACGAGTTTTTTGCTCGCCCGAACTCTGTTCTTTTATAAAAATACAACACACCGCTTATGTTCCAACATTGCAAATGGGGCTTAGCATCATCAGAGAATGCAACGAAAAAAACAAACAACTGATGCATGTGAGCGACAGCGATTTGGAACAATTTGGATTTCATGATCACAAAGACTATGACATAACTCAACCACTATGAAAAAACTAAATCTACTTATTCTGCTGACTATCAGCCTATTGGTGGTAGCATGCAGAGACAAAAAAGACGAGCCAGTAATCGACAACTCTACTAGTACTACAGAAGCACTACCAACCGCCGATGAGCTGACCGAAACAACCACTCTTCCCGTTGCCATTATCGGTAGCGGATTTAGCGATGTAGCGCAAGCGTTCATCAACCGTGTGCAGCAGCCAATGTCCGAAATAGGCAGCGAAACCAAAGCCATTCTTGTACGTGGCGTCGATTTGGATACACACTTGGCCGACGAAACCGTGCGCAACGCCATCGACAATGGCGCAGTGCTGATTATCGATCAGCCCACACGCCACGAAATGGAAGTGGCCATTGATTCCATCTATGCTACCGATGATTTCGCACTATCGATGGACGACGAGGAGCACGATTACCACATTTGCTACGACTTAGTGGCTCTCGACCGCAATGAGAACATCTACACGCTAAACGACATTTTCGACGAGGACAACGACACCATCACTTACGCCATGACGCCTTACCTCAACGGTCTGCATGCCGATCCATTGGCAGCGTGGCTCAACGAGCATTACAGCGCTAACGCATCGGCTAAATCGCTTTCGCGCGCTGCCTCGAACGAACTTTCGTCGGTGATGAACGCACAAAACATTACGAAAACCTTCACACTAGAACCTGGCGGTAATTTGGGCTATAAAATTAAAGGTCGACAATGCGTTTTCACCGTCAGCACCAACATTTGGGCAGCCTATAAATTCGACGAAGATGCCGATTACTATCTGATAGAGCAGACCATTTGGGGCAATAACAAAAATTTTTGGATTGGCAGTTGGACTAACGGCAATTGGAGCTATCAAGGTTTTTTCCTAACATGTGCCTCAGTAAACAACAGACTCACACACAGATATGCAGGCGATGGCGATTTCCTAAAAGCATCCGACGGCGCACAACTACTCAATTTTTCTCCTACAACCACCAATGGTCAATCGTCGACCAGTGTGAGTGTAGGTTGGAATTTAGGCGGACAAGTTGGCTTATCGACCACTGGGCCGAGTGCATCAGTAACGGGCGGCATAAGCGGCAGCGTGAGCGACACCTACACAACACAGGATATGACCATCACCGCCAATTGTGGTAGCAACGATGAGTGTAACAACAATGCTGAATGGCAATTCGACATCAAAATCAACAACATGGGTACGACTGGATGGGGATATTGTAAGTTCAATACACCGCCTGCCTTGGGTACAAATGCTTATAAATCAACACAATGCTGGCTTTGGAAAGTAGAAAATCCAAAAACGTATACGAACATCAAAATAGACACCGAACTTAGCTTCAAACACGCATACAATGGTTATCGCAATTATGTATTCTCCTACTCCGCAGAAATAGGTCAATTCTTCAATAACTACAGAGAATACATCACCATTCGTCCACCCTATCGCGGCGAGAAAAATTAAAGTTGTATGAAAAAAACAATCTCTTGCATCGCGCTACTCACTGTAGCGCTTTGTGCGTTGGCACAACAACCCCAAGAATTGCCTCTCGACACCAATGTGCGCTATGGGCAATTGGAAAACGGTTTGATCTACTACATCTGCCACAACGAGTATAACAATGCGCGCTGCGATTTCTATATTGCCCAATCGGTAGGAGCCATATTGGAAGAAGATGATCAAAATGGTCTGGCGCACTTTCTCGAACACATGGCTTTCAACAGCACCGAGCATTTTCCGAAAAAAGGCATCGTCAACTATTTCGAATCAATCGGTGTGGGTTTTGGCAACAATATCAACGCCCACACTTGGCTTGACAAGACAGTATACCAAATAAACAATGTCCCACTCACGCGCGAAGGCATTGTCGACACGGCACTGCTTGCATTGCATGATTGGGCTTGCGGGATTCTGTTGTTACCCGATGAGATAGATGCTGAACGCAGAGTCATCTGCGAAGAGTGGCGCACAAGGAACACGGCTGATTTTCGGCTTCTAACAAAATTGAATTCGTTGAAGTACCCCAACAGCCAATATGCCAAGCGCGATGTGATTGGCGACACAGCCATAATAAAACACTTTGCGTACGATGCGCTGCGTGCATACTACGAAAAATGGTATGGACCCGACAATCAGGCGCTTATCATAGTTGGCGGCATCGATGTAGACCAAATAGAGCAAAAGATAAAAGCACTTTGGGCAGACGTGCCTGCACGAAAAAATAGAGGCGAGCGTCCACTCTACACCGTGAACGACAATGCGACTCCACTCGTAGCTATTGCACTCGATCCCGAAGCCAAAACTACTTGCATTGAACTGGAATACAAGTACAATCAACTGCCCATAGAGTTTCAAAACACCGACCAAGCCTATCTACTCTCGTTAGTCAGAGGTTTCATTTGCGACATGCTTAATCTTCGCCTTTACGAATTGGCGTACAAACCGAATGCACCATTCTCAAATTTATGGTCGGACCACTACGAGATAGCAAAACTAAAAGATGCATTTACACTTACTTCAATACCGAAAGAAGGGCATGAAACTGAGGCGTTAAACGAGATGCTCACTCAGCTAGTAAAAATTGACCGATATGGTTTTACTGCCGACGAATTGGAGATTGTAAAAACCAACTATCTGCGCAAAATAGAAAGAGCGTACAACGAACGCAATAACCGTTTCAACACACCTATAGCAGAAGAGTGTGTCGACAACTTCCTGAATCACAAGCCCATGCCAGGCATCGAGTGGGAATATGAGTTTGCCAAGACTGTAGTGCCGCAAATTCCGATAGAACTTGTGAATCAGATTGCCAAAGAACATATTCACGCAAACCCAACTATTGCCATTGCTGGTCCGCAGAAAGAGGGCGTAAACATTCCATCGGAAGAGCAAATTCTTGCCATGCTTGAGGCTGTTCATGAAGCTGAAATAGAAGCACCACACGAAAACGCAATTGATACCGTTCTTGTGAAAAAAGCGCCAAAAACAGGAAAGATTAAGAAGACAAACTACAACGAGAAACTTGGCGTAACGGAGTGGACACTCTCAAATGGAGTGCGTGTACTAATAAAGCCAACCACCTACAAACAAGACGAGATTTATCTCTACGCATACTCTAAAGGCGGTCTGTCGTTGGTTCCTACTGAAGACCTCTACGCAGCCAGTTTGGCACCAATTGCCGCAATGATGATGGGGTTAGGCGACTTTTCGCGACTCAATCTCAGCAAGGCTATAATTGGCAAAAAAGCAGATTTAAGCATCGACATCAACGATAGTGAAGAATCAATTAAAGGCCCTACCTCTATCAAAGATTTCGAGACAGCCCTACAACTCACTTACTTAATGTTCACCGCGCCACGGCGAGACGAAGAGGAGTTTCAATCGCTTATCAACCTGATACACAACCAGTTACTAAACAAATACAAAGACCCACAAATGGTATTCTCCGACTCGATAACACTAGCCCAGACCAACAGACCGGAGCGCGCCATTGTTTGGAACACCGAAAATCTTCAGAAAGTAACCCTCGACAAGTGTTTGAGCATTTACCAAAAGCGCTTTGCCAACCCAGCAGATTTTACTTTCATTTTGGTAGGCAACATCGACCCGAACGACAAGACAACGCAAAAACAAATATGCCAATGGTTAGGCGGACTGAAAACCACAAAGGATCGTGAAGACTTTGGCGACAACTACCAACATGCGTCACCGGGCATACAGCGCCACCACTTCACACACCCAATGGAAACGGCTAAATCGAGCAACTTCATTCAGTACGCCTCGCGCGATATCCCTTCCAATCTTGAAAACAGATTAACTGTACAAATGATTGCTAGCATACTGGACCGACGCTACTTCGAGTCCATTCGCGAACAAAAAGGCGGATCATACAATATCGATTGCAGAGGAGACATACTTATTCCTATTAACGATTCCTATCTCACCATGCAATTTGATACAGACACTGCAAAGCAAAGTCGACTTATTGATATTATCCACAAAGAGATACAGGCAATCATCGACAACGGTCCGCAAGCAAGCGACATTCAGAAATCAAAGGAGATAATGTCCAAAGCATTTCAACGTCTGCTAGTAGGGAATGAGAATTGGAGTACTATCATTGAACGTTACTATCTATATGGCTTCGACTGCACCGATGCTCAAAGCGTTATAGACTCCATCACCGCCGAAAGCATTCAAAACACGCTTCGCAAATTGGTAGAATCGGGCAACATTCTGGAAGTTGTAATGTCTCCCGCCGAATAAGCCATCAACAACCACCAAACAAAAAGAGAGCCGACCCCACACGAGCCTGCTCTCTTTTTGCGTTCAATCAATTTATGCCAACAATCAGCCCTTCAGCGATGCCAGCACAAAACGAATATCGTCGTAACTAATTTCGCCATCAAAATACTCGAAAATTGGCTTCAAATGCGTTTCGTTGGGGTGATCGGCCATATAATTTGTAACACGACGAACATTGTCATCTGAAACAAACGTATGCACATCAATCTCACCCATTTCGACAAACGGCACAAGATGCGAAACGATAGTTTGATATGCAAGTCCACGCCGTTCAGCGACACCCTCTATCGTGCCACAATCGCAAAAAATGCCGTACGAAATCTCGGCTGTTTCAGAAATTCCCGATCTTTTTGGTATAGGCGAATCAGAGCGATTTCCTAGTGCGACTACACCCGAAACCAACTTAAATTGGCACCCTTCGTGCGGCAGACTCAATGACAAAGTCAAGTAGTATATACCATGCGAATTGGCCTCATCGATATTGTTCTTAACCGCGCGAAGAAAAGCAGGATCGGTTATCGGCAAATCGTACCGATGCTCGCCAAAAGTAAATTTCATGCGAGGTTTAGGCGGCTTATTATACTCATCTCTATTCTTCAGATAACACTCAACATCAGTGGTTTTTATTATCAAAATAGAATAATCCAGCTGATTGCTCACTGCCAATGGCACAGCAGCGCCAACCGTTCCAAACAGCATTTTTCTATTGGTTTTCGATAGTGCATCGAGCAAATCTTTGGTCGGATTCATTGAGCCAACAACCGACAAATCGCTGTAGTAATAATTTTCTGTTTGAGCGCCATTGGGGCAATGCAACACATTCGTAGCCTCCACAACATCGAACAAATCGATTGGCTCTGCCACGCCATTTGGAATAGCACCGCCATCGGTATAGCGATTTATGGGGCGAAACCAAATCGGGTGACGCCAACTATCGAGTAAAAGTTCAAAACCGACCTGCGTTTTCTCGACCAAAGCACCAGCAAGGCAACGATTTTCGTGTTTATACGAATTTCCAAGACAAACAAAAAACTTATTCATAACGTTTCACTTTTTAATTAAATCAAATGGATAATCTCCACATTTTCAGGATCTTGCAATTTAAGATATTCAGCAAGCAAGCGACGATGGCATTTCTCGGGCGTCTCTTCGCTACACAAAAAACAACAATTATCAAATTTTGCCACATCGTAGACATGATTTATCGAGCGTTGTTGCATCAAACCATTGAAAATGCTGACATATCCGTTCCAATCGATTTTACCCGCTCTATAGTCAGCGAGCAGCTGCTTTGTTGGCGCAAAATCTACTATATGCCGATAGCCAATGCCACCAATTTGTTGCAAAAAATAGCACAAATCACTTCCTTTAGCAAAGCCAGCCAACTGACTGCTATTGCTAATGCGCACATCGACCACAGTTTTCACATGGTTCTTTTTGAGCAACTCGAAGAAATCTTCAGCACTCTTCTTTGTAAATCCAATAGTGTAAAGGGTAATCATAGATATTCGTATTCCAATTCTGGTTCTTGATGATAGGCGATTTCGCTATTTTTCGTTCTATAGGCAAGCACAATTTGTTGTTCATTGGTAATTTCGCCATCGCCAAACAAATCGGCCGGACTAACGGACGGGATTTTCTTGCGCTTCACATAGTCAGCCACCATTTCGTCCTGCAACTGACGATGACTTTTCAGTGCAATTTTGATCGATCCATCAGAACATCTTTCTTTCACAATATGCTGAACATCAACACCATGCTCGAAAAAATAGCGCGAAACCATGGCATAACGATGACAGCCAAGCGGATTTGCCTCGGAACACATGAGCGAAATGCGCAAACCCTCGTTCAATCCCTTCATCACACGCGCAAAACCACGCTGAAAAGCCTCAGTTTTTACCGCTTTTTCGAAATTGACATTATTGTTTTCGTCAAGTGAATCGGTGCGGCGCGCTCCAAACTCCTCGGCAAACGACATATAGACAATTCCAATTTTTTTGAGTGCTATTTGCAGAGGTTCTTTATTGAATTGCGGAGTGTATTTGCTAGCAGGCACACTACGCACATCAACAATCACACCTATTTTTTGCGACAGAAGCATCTCGGCAAATTCTTCGAAACTCTGATTTGAATGTCCAACGGTATATAGCGTCATAATCAAAAAATATTTGTGCAAAGATAATAACAAAATTTGAAATTCGCAAACAAAAAAGAGAGCCGACCCCTCACGAGCCTGCTCTCTTTTTTTATTTTCGCCGACAAACTTACTGCTGGCGTATGCAGTTACAATCGTGCACGTCTTTGAAGCGCCAACCAATTTTCAAGCCAAACATTGCTGGAATGGTCTTGGTGGCAATGCTCGAGTAGTAGCCGTTGTACTGATACGAATCGAGGCTCTGAATCGATGAGAATAGGCCCTTCGCATCGCGGTTGATGTACATGTCGTAGAAGCCATGCTCGATGTAGAGTGCCAGATACATCTCGTTTTTCTTGTCAAGACGCAAAATGGCGCCAAACATTATCTGACCGCTAAGCAAGAAATTCGCCTTGTTTTCGCCCTTTGGCAGCAGCGTGTTATATTGTCCGAAACCGTGCTGCGGCAACGACTGTATCAGCACACCTTGTTCGCCATTGTACTCGTAGGTGCCGCCCCATTGCGTGTAGAAACCCTTGGTAACAATGTCGCCCTGCGTAACGCGATAGTCGGTGTAGAACGGCAGATAGAGTTTCACGCCAAACGAGGTGAACCAGCCGGAGTGACGCGGACGCTGATGCTGATAGAAAATGCTAATTGGAATGGAGATGGAGTACTGCTGCTGACGCTCGGTCCAGTTGGTGACATCGGCAAAAAGCACATAACTGCGCCCTTGGTCGTCGATGGCAGGCGAGGTAAGGCTTGCATTCAGCACCTTCGTTCCTTGGAAAGTGCTAAAATTCAGTCCAAAACTTGCACCCCAACCTTTACGCGGATGGAAAAGCAGCGAGTATTTTGCTCCTAAATCGAAATTGCCGCCCGAAAAAATGCCATAGTCCGTGTTGCTATAGGGCATCATCACTGCACCGCCACCCAATTCAAGGTCGATGTAGGCTGGCGTTTTGGCTGGAGCGGCTATGCTTGCCGCCACCAATAGGCAAGCGGCAAGCGCCATTCTTTTCTTCTGAATTTTCATATCTCTTATCGAAAAATTCCTTTTAGCATTTCATTATTGTACCACAAACTTCTCGGTGAATACTTCGCCGTTGGTCAGGCTTACGCGAACCATGTAGACACCCGCTGGGTAGCTGACGAAGAGCGAATTCTCGGCATCAACTTTATCGAGCACATAGATGGTGCGGCCGATAGCATCGACTACCTCGAGGCGTGCGCCAAACAACTCGTCGATGGTGAACGGAACCTCGACCTGCAACTTGCTGTAGCGTTGCACTGGGTTAGGCGATATGCCGACATTCTGTTTCGTAGTAACCGACTTCGAGCAGGAGGTAACCTCCGAACTGTCGTTGCGGTAAGCCACTACGTAGTAGTCGCCATTGAAGCCGCCCGTTTCAGAATAGTATTGCAGGTTAGCACCCGTTATGCGGTCGCCATTGCGATACCACTGATACGAGGTGAATTCGTGGTTCAAGTCTTTACACATCAGCACATCGGCCCACGCCTCTTCTATCAGGTCTTGACCTACATAGAACTTAACGCGATAGTCGGCACTGCCGCAGCCATTGGCGTTGGTCAGGCGAATTACAACCTCGTAGTTGCCCGGTGTTACTTGGTTAGGCAAGGTTACAAAGATGTATTCCGAACCCAGAGCCGCCTCGCTCACGCTATCGAATCCAACGGTGAGCGCATTGCCCACAGGAATGATGGTGTACTGCGTTGGCATGCCCGAAGTAACATTGTACGGCAACATGGCGTAGCGATCGCCTTGGCAAGCAGGTTGCGGCGTTGTGAACTTCACATTCGGCGTTTCGCTCTGCTGAACCTCGATGGTGCCGACTGCGCTAGTCAGCCATGGCGTGGTAACTTCTACTCCGTAGGTGCCGAGGCGCGATACGGTAACCGTGTCGACAGTGCTGAATATCTCGCCTGCAAATGTCCAGCGGAACTGATAGCCAGCCGCCAGCGAGCAACCATCGACCCAAAGTTTGGTAGAATTGCCCGAGCAGAGATAGGTCAGACCCGAAATGTTGGCCTCGAACGGACGAACTGTTACCGAAACGGTGATAGTATTTTCGCAGTTAGCATCGTTGCGAGCAGTCAGTTTGTAGTTGTAGATACCTGCCGTGTCGTGCTTAATCTCGCAGTAGTACTTACGCGATACTTCGTTGCCATTCTCGTCGTACCAGCGGTAAGTAAGCGTCTTGTCGCCAGCCTCGAGACGGAGCGGTTGCTGCTCGTAGCAGATGGTCTCGCTCACAATCTTAGGCTCTGGTTGCATACGAACGCGCAGTTGCAACTTCATAGTGTCTTGCGTATTGTCGCAGCCAAGTGCGTTGCGGCCTATTGCCCAGAATGTGATGGTAGTATCCTGCTCGTAGTTCGGCATCAGCACTTGGATAGACGGTTTTACCTCGCCCGTGCTCCACAAGTAGGTAACGGCATCGGCATGATCACCAGTGAGCGTTACGGTAGATCCAGCGCAGACTGTGAACGATTCGCCGCCATTCACTTTGATTGAGCCTTTCGTGTTATCAGGATTATTCAAAACATGAATCTTAACACTCGCTTCGCTCAAGCAACTTGTACCATAACTGCTGTTTGCGCTCGAACTTGCGTAGACGTACCACACTTCGTCCGATTGCGGAGCAGTAATCTGAATGCTTGCAGGTTTCGCCAAGTAGTAAGCACCAGTCGTTGGGCAACGGTAGTCGAAAGTGCTTGCCGACGAGCCAGTTACACGCAATGTGACTTTGTCTTTGCTGCCTGCGCAGATGGCCAACGAGTCATTCGTGTTATTGGCAGTGAGCGTGAGTTTATCCATCGGCACAACTTTCACGGTGAAGCGACTTGTTACCAAGCAACCGCTCAGGTTAGTTACCGACACTGTGTAAGTGGTTGTGTGCGACGGCGTTACGCTAATCTCTTGCTGCGATGGGTGAGTCTTGCCATCGGAATCGGACCACGAGTAAGCATTGGTGTTGCCCGACGCATTCGCTTTGAGTCGCAACGATGTGCCTTCGCAAACGACCGCCTCTGGCTGATCGCCTTCCGATTTATAGTCATTGAGGCTACCATTCACCGCAGTTGGCGTTATCGTAACATTATCAGGCATTGGATTAACCTCGATGTCGATTTCTTGACGGCTATAGCAACCAGCAGCGTTGTAGAAGTCGCAATAGTAAATCCACGAGCCTTCCGATTTCACTACATCGTTGAATGTGTTCTTATCGCTCTCTTGTTTTGGTGTGTAGACTACTCTATCGGTAGTACCGAACACATACTTGGTGTAGCCAGGCGTAGCCTCTATTTCGAAGCGCGTGTTCACACAAGCGTTGGCCGTAGAGTCGAGCGACGAAATCACTTTCAAGTCTTTAGTAGTAACTTGCGGAACGCCAGCCACTATCACTTGATAAGTAACAGGATCGCTTTCGCAAATTGTGCTGTTCGACTCGTGGCGAGCCACTACAGTGAACTTGTAAGTACCAGCCTTTTGCGGAGCGTATTCAATGCTCTGACCCTCGAAGGTGTTGGTGCCACCATCGACCTCGTAAGTCCAAACAATGGTGGTGTAGTTCTTCGAATACGGGTTCGAAGTAGCCTTCAGCGTGAACGACTTGCCCACCTCTTCGAGACAGAACGAAGTAGGACCGCTTATGGTTACCGTAGGTTTAGGATTAACCAAAATCTTGCGCGATACCTCGTACGAGCAACCGCCCATGTTGGTAACTTTCACGGTGTAGGTGGTCGTCTTCTGCGGATTTACGGTGAATGTACGCGAGTTGTTGTCGCCAGTGTAGACTGTACCCCACTCGTCGCGCCATTCGTAGGTCATCTTGTCTTGTTTCTTGGCCTCGAGTAGCACAGGTTCGCCAGCGCATACATACTCTTTCTCGGTGAGCAGCGTGCGTCCGTCGTTGGTGTAGGCATCGATGGTGATGTCGGTCGGAGCCGTTTGAATATCGACAACATGAGTAGCCACAACTGGGCACTTCAGACCTGTAGTTCCAGGCACATTTTCAACCTGAACGGTGTAGGTGTGCGTCGAAACTTCGTCGGCCGTGAGTGTGATATCGGCCGTGCCGCCAAGGTCGTTACCCAGATCGTCGAGCCAAGTGATGTTGAACTTGAAGTCGTCAATCTCAGAGCCATCGGCCTGAACCACCTTCAGTGTGATGTCGGGATCGTTTACGCAAGCAACCGATTTGCCATCGTCCTGTTTGGCGGTGCTGGTTATCTTAATCTTCGGCGTGGCCAATACACTGATGGTGTGCGTGGTGGTGCGCTTGCAACCAGTTTCCAAATTCTCGATTTCGAGGGTGTAGGTGGTAGTTTGCGACGGCGATACCCAAACCTCGTTCGGCTTGTCGGTAGTGGTGATGTCGGGATCGGCTTGGTTCTGCGAATACCAAGTATAGCGGAACAATTTACCCGACAAGTGCGTACCTTGCAGACGAATGTCGCGGTCAGGACAAACCGTTTGGTTCTTCTCTATCACATCGCCATTGTTGTCGAATGCTGTGATGGTCGGTACAGGCAGCGGTTTCACTGTGAGTACATACTTCAGACCTGCAGGATCGGCTTGGCAATGGCTTGCCTTGTTCTGAACCACAACCTCGTAGGTGTAGATGGTGTCGTTCACATTGTCGGCAGTACCCATTGGGTAGTCGATGAGTGTATTGGTTGTTGCACCAGCAATCACCTCGTTGTTGCGCAACCATGTGTATTGCAGATCATCGGCATTAGTGCCTTCGCCAGCAGTAACACTCAGTGTAACAGGATCGCCTGCGCAGTAACTATCTTCGTAGCCTTGTTCAATCGACGACGAGAGCGTTACCTTCGGCACATCGTAAACATAGATGGTGGTATCGACACTGCGTGTGCAGCCCGTAAACAGATTACGAACAGTGTACATGTAAGTAGTCGTTACATCAGGTTTCACATTGATAGATTGTGTGCTACCAAGGCTCGACTTGCCGCCACCCGACCATTGATAACGATAGGTGTTCACATCGTGCGGCTGGTCTTCTTTGGCCTGCAGCGTGATGGTTGTGCCTTTGCAGACATGGTTGGTAACACCAGCGCCCACAAGTTCGATAGTCGGAACAGGCATGATATTTACCTCTACAGCCACAGCCAAATCGCTCATAGTAGTTTCGCAACCCGTGGTGGTATCGGTAACAATCACATAATAGTTGGCATTCGATTCTGGCGTATCGGTGTACGACGATGAAGTCTCGGGCTGTACAAGGCTATTCTTGTACCAAGCAAATGTCAGATTCTTCAAGTCGCCATCAACGCGCAATGTTATAGGATTGCCCCCGCAAACGAGCGTATCCTTAGCCAGCGTGTTGCTGCCAGTAACCAAACGAACATCAGGTTTCTTGTTCACATTTATCTGAATTTGACCCGTGCGCGAGCAACCCGTTGCTGGATCGGTAACCACATAGGTGTAGGT
>CAVHRT010000003.1:0-51626 GCA_963638355.1 Flexilinea sp.
ATGCCAAGATTTTGGAATCTGTTTTCATAAAATTAAAATTTAGGGTTATTCAATTACAATAAATTCTGTTCTGCGGTTTTCTGGTGCATTGGGATTTGCCGTGTTTTTCAGTTTCGACGAACCATAACCAATCGCTTCCAAACGCGAGGCATCGATGCCTTCGTGCTGAACCAAGAAATCGACTGCTGCATGTGCGCGGGCGTCACTCAATTTTTGATTGAATGCGGCATCACCTTCTGCCGAGGTATGACCTTCGAGGCGCAGTTTCAATTGCGGATTTTGGGTCATCACTTTTGCAAGGTCGTGTAGCACAAATTTTGCATCATCGCTCAAATCCGCTTTGCCAAGTTGAAATTGGGCGGCGTTGAAATTCTTCTCAATTTCTTTGATTTGTTGCAGATAGACTGTATCGACTACAGTAACAACTTTTTCTACCTCTACAATCTGTTTTGGGCGAAGCATAAGTCCTAGCAAAGCGCCAACAGCAGCCACTATCGCAGCAATTGCTATCCATAATGCAGTTTTCGATTTCTTGGCTTTGGGCGGTACATAGCCATTCAGGTATTCTAAGCGGTATCCGCCTTTCACACCTCTTTCGCCTTTCTCAAACTTGGCAACCTCAATGCCATATTGGCTAGCATGTGAAACCATGCCCTTAAAGAATTGCTCGGGCCACATGTGGGCAAGTGCCAATTTTTTGCCATCAGAGGTCTTGATCAATTCATCCTTTTCAGCGAACCGCCAACTGACATCGGTAGGTGTCATTTCTGTAGAGTCGATGAAAATGTTCTGATTATACGCCAACGAATCGGGAAATGCTTTTCGTAAATCAGCTGCGGTTGCCTGAGGATACATAATCATGTAGGCATGAACAATGCCTAACACAGTGCGGTTTTGAGCCTTACCATAGACTCGAACTTTACTTACCATAATTTAGGTTTTAATGTTTATAATTTTAATTGTTTGATTAATTGTGTAGTAATAGTTTTATCTTCTTTTGCGTTTGCCAAACAAGGCATTGATGACCGTTCTTCCTACTTTACGCTCTAATCCTTGCCGCGTAGTGGGAATGCCAGTGGTGCGGGCAATTTTGGTTTTTAGCCCCGATATGCCTACAGCACGTTTCCACGAAAAACTAAGTCCTCTGATTAGTACCATTTCTTTTGAAAACTATGATTGTTGTGAATTATTTGTATTCACCTTTTTTCCACCCATTCTTTTCTCCGTATGTATTCAGTGCTGACAGGGTCATTTCGTCAAAAGAAGAAGTGTAATGACGATTCCCTTCACCTGTCGTGTAACATATTTGTGCATACAGTCCGAATACTTTATCAAATTCTGCTTCAAGGGATTTAACTTTTCTGTTCCCTGATATGCTGATGTCTCCGCCAGAGTCTGCGCGTCTGACTGATGCTAATGCTTTATCTTCAGGTATGTTGTAGATTGTTTCTCCCTTTGCAACCTGCCGACGGGCATAACTATAAAAAATGCTAAGACGAATATATGGGAACTTCTTATTGAACTCTTTTTGGAGTGTTCCAATTTTCTTGTTTCCTGTTACGGAGATTTCTGTTGTCTTAGGTACTACTGTCTTTTTGGCCGTAGTTTTCGCTTTGGCTGTAACCGTTTTTTTTGTTTTTGCGGTAGCAGTCTTTTTAGTGACCGTCTTCTTTGCGGTTGTTTTTTTTGTTACTGGCATAATGTCAAGTGTTTTTGGTTAATAGATTGTTATTTTGTGTCGCCGTAAAAAGAGGCGTTGTTTTGTCTGTCGTTATTTGAACAGGAACTTCCAAATTGGTTTAAACCAATTGGTGTCGAAAATCATGTCTGAAAGTTTAGTGATACCAAGCGTGAGTGCGAACAAAATCAGCAATACGATAATAATTCTGATGCACCATTTCAACGCTTTGCGCCTAGCTATGCTAGCATTATGTTTTGTGTAAGCCGCTTTAATCGCTTTCCCCTGCTTGGTGCGCATATCAAGCTTACCTTTTTTTGTTCTTCTGTGCTGTACCATAATGTTTTTGTTACACAGTTTCTCTTATCTTTTTCTTTCGCGTGCGAGACTCTCTTTCGCCGATTCAATCTGGCGTTTGAGGCTTTCTATGCGCCTATCGTGCGAGGCGGCATGGTCAATTTTTTGTTTGCGGTACGATGCCTTAGATGATGGTGATGACGCACTTTTTACCAAGTCGGCATAACGAGCATTATCACGTTTTTTGGCATCTTTCTCTTTTGCAAGATCGCTGCGCAAGTCAACGAGTTTCTTGCGGTAGTATTCTACACTCATGGCTCAAAAATTTAAGGTTAAAAGTTTTATAAATGGTAAATCTGAGTAAAATTTCTATTTCTCCCTACAAAATTACTCCACCGCCAACATTTCTGCAAAGTTCATTTTGGTTCATTTGCTTTTGCAATGAAACGACGGGCGTTAGCGAGCGTTTTTTATGGCAAAAACCTGCACATTTTAACATTCCCGCTACACAATAATCGTTCAAAAATGTTCAAAAAATTCTGCAACATGCAACAAAGTTGCACGCAACTGCGCCACCTACCCACACGCCAAAAGCGGGCGAATGTGCGTCCGTCCGTAATGTTTTTCTGTAAAAATATAGTGTTTGGAATTATGCCTCCCGATATGGGGTGGGGGCTAAGTGGCTAATAATCAGCGAGTTGCAGGCATTTCCTGCGCTTGCAAAGAGGTTTGCCGTACAACCCAAGGTAATATGTCCGCTGGTTATTGTCATTATAACGACTGCAAAGATAACACTTTATTTTGAAACAAACAAACTTTTTTTGAAAATTTTTTTCGAGTAAAGAGTAAGGAGTAAAGAATAAAGACGGGATAGTGCAAATGTTAGGTTGTAGGGGCGAATAATCATTCGCCCGAAGACGTAGGGACGTACCGCGTGCGTCCGTGTTTGCCGTTTTTTGTTCATTTCTTTTGACGACCAAAAGAAACGAACCAATTTTGCGATTAAGCGAGCGCAAAATCAAATTTATTTGTTTTGCCGAGCGTGAGCAAAATCAAGAATTAAAGAAAAGTCGCCGACAGGGTGCTCGCGTTGCCAAAAATTTGCGATTTTGGTTTCGGCAAAATTAAACTCGCTATCGCTCAAACAGAAATTTTGCTTTTTCGAAACACAAAATCTGATTTTTGACACTCGCACCCAATGTCGGGTTCGGTAACCAGAACATTCTGAGATTGAAAAAGTTAGCCTTTGGGGCAAATACTGCCCACTGTAAATCTTAAACGACAGTAGGGACGCGGCATGCCACGTCCCTACACTTCGAGTCGAATGATTATTCGCTCCTACGCTTCAACAATTCAACCTACCTCAAACTCATAATTTTGCGAAGCAAAAATCACTTCTCACTTCTCACTCCTAATTCCTCACTCCTAACTAATTCAGCGTGTCCTCGATAATTTCGGTCAGCACATCTTTGATGTCGAGACCGGCGGCGCGCACTTGTTGCGGAATGAAACTGGTGGCAGTCATGCCGGGCGTGGTGTTCACCTCGAGCAGTTGTGGCGTGCCATCGGCGGCTATTATGTAGTCCACGCGAATGATGCCGTGAGCGTGCAGCACCGTGTAGATCTTGCGTGTCTCGTCTTGTACGCGCTTAGTCCATTCGTCGGGGATGCGCGCTGGCGTAATCTCTTGCACCTGACCGTTGTATTTGGCGTCGTAGTCGAAAAATTCGTTGCTCGTAACCACCTCGGTGATTGGGAAAACCACTTCGCGCTGTTTGGTGCGATACATGCCGCAAGTTATCTCTGTGCCAGTCATCAGCGCCTCCACCATCACCTCCGAACCTTCGGCAAAGGCCTTGTCGATGGCTGGGCGCAGTTGCTCTTGCGCTTTCACTTTGGTCACGCCAAAACTGCTGCCGCCGTCGCACGGTTTCACAAAGCATGGCAAGCCGATTTCGTCAACAATCTTCTTCTCGTCGATGGCGTCGCCGCGGTGCAGCCAGATGGATTTTGCCACGTTCACGCCAAAACTTTTCAGATATTGGTTGCACGGGAACTTGTCGAATGTGAGTGCCGCAGCCAGCACATCGCAGCACGAGAAAGGAATGCCCAGCAGGCGGAAATAGCCCTGCAGCAGCCCGTTTTCGCCTGGCGTGCCGTGAATGGTGATGTAGGCAAAGTCGAACGTCACTTTTTCGCCATCGAGCGTGAACGAGAAGTCGTTTTTGTCGATTGGCAGTTCGCTACCGTCGGGCAGTTTGGCCACCCAGCGTTTGCCCACTATTATTATGGTGTATTTTTTGTAGCGCTCGCTGTCGATAAACCGATCGAGCCCTTCGGCGCTACGCAGCGACACCGCCCACTCCGACGAGTCGCCGCCTGCTACTATTGCAATGGTACGTTTCATTGTGTATGATAAGTTGATAAGTTTATGAGTTGAAAAGTTGATAAGAAGTTCATCAAGTTTATAAAGTTATAAAGTTCATAAAGTTTCGCATTCCACAACTTTCTGCAGATAACCGACTATATTTCATTTGAAAATTTGAAGATTTGAAGATTGCGGTGCGGTGAGCCTGTCGAACCGCGCACTATTCAACTTTGGCGCGTAATTATCAATTGTCAATTATCAATTATCAATTGAAAAAACTCCTCATTCCCTCTAACCTCTAACCTCTCACCTCTCACCTCTCACCTCTCACCTCTCACCTTTTTCGAATTGCAAAAGTACTACTTTTTCTTCTTCCCTCTCTGATTTGATAGAAATTTGCACCATTTCTTAATTTCATGCAAATGTCGTTCGTGTGAAATTGTTTGTCGTTTGTCGATTTTTGTGCGAAAATGAAAGTGAAAATGCTGTTTTTGCTTTCGGAATGGAAGGAAATGACCGAAAAAATAATTTTTCTGCGAAAAAAATTGTTGATAACTTGTCTGGCACGGAATTTGTTCGTAACTTTGCGGCGCAAAAATAAGAAAGAGCGATTCTTCCATTTTTGCCTGAAAATTAGTATTTTACGAAATAAAAATTTTTGGTTAATAAGCGCGTTTGCACGATTTTGGGGTCTAGAATAGGCTGCTGAGAGCGTTTTTGTTGCGCCCCTAAGGTGTGAAAACGACAAAAAAACTGGCAATGCTCCGTTAAAATTTAGTTAAAACCAACGGCAGCGTAGCAAAAAAGGAGTTAGAATTATGAAAAAATTCGCGTATCGGTTGTTACTTGTTTGCGGTTTGTGCTGCCTTGGCACAAACGCTTGGGCGTTCGAAATTGGTGATACCATTGCAATCTCGTACGATGTAACATCTCGTCGTGGAACGACGACATATTATTTGTCGGAACAAACTGCTGCCACTAATTTGGGTGCTGTGACCGATTTGGACGAGTATGGTCTGTGGGTAGTAGGTGGCTCGAAAGGCAACTATACCTTCTATAACCTCGGTTGCCATATGTACAAGAAAGAGGGCTTCCACTATTTAACGCATTCTGGTTCTAATGTCCAATTATCAACTTATGAATCCGCTTGGCAAACATCTACATCTTCGAGTGGTGCAGTTCGTTTGTCGTTTGAATATACTGATAGAAGAACAAGAACATACTACTTAACATGTCAAAGTAGTTATTATGGATATTCGTGGACAGCGAGTACTTCTTCTAGTAATGTTGACCTCAACGTTTACAAATACGTCGATTACTACTTGCCATCGTTCACGTTCTACAACAAAACAAATGGTGTAAATACCACTTCGGAGTATTACAAATACGATATAGGTTGCAACTCGGAGAGTTACGACTACACGCTGAAAGTTTCGGTAAAGCACGTTGTGAGATACACTTCCGAAAGTTCGACCGACATTATCGACAATAGCACAGATGTAGAGGCTAGCAAAATCACCATCAACAGCATGTCGTCGGTGATGACGGGCGCACTGAAAGATTCGCTTGCTTCGTATACCGACAATGGCACGGATGGTTTCAATGTTACTCCGCGTTGCCACCTGCAAAGTGCCAAATCTGTTACTGGCACAGTTACTACCGCACTCGATTTCACCTTCAAAGACGATGAGGGCAATTCCGTAAACCGCAAGGTGAGCGAGGAATTGCCATTCACGCAGATAGCGGGCACTGTTACGCCCATCGATACGCTGGTAATGACACTGACGCCAACGCCATACACTTTCGAAAAAACGGGTGGCACGAAAACCTTCACACTTTCGGCTAAGCGCTACACTGGTACGAGCACTATGCTAAGCGATGGCACAGAACTTTCGTCTGCAATTACCGAAAGCGATTTTGATATCGATTTGCAAAGTTATTGGTCAAAAGATCCAGCGCGTTTGCTGCAGGCGGAGGCGACAGGCTTTACGGTTGCTGGTCACGATGCTCACACTGTAACCGTAGAAGCGCCATCGGCAGCAGACAAAAGTATAGAGCCTCGCGATACGTTGCAAGTTTACTATCAGCATACCGAAGGCGATAGTCGTTTCTACTATGCACGCGCAGTAATTAAGCAAAAAACAGCATACTCTTCTGACACATATCAATTTACACATCAGCAGGGTGTTGCAGGGCGTCCCTATGTCGATGGAAAATATCAGAGTGTGCATTCGCAGACTAAATTAATTTATCTGAAAAAAGGAAGCTCGGCTACTCTTCAATTGCCAGAGGTTTCGTTTTATGGCTACATGCGTGTGTATGACTACGACACAGATAATGCAGCAAGTAATATAACATGGAATCAGGATGGTTCATATTCGTTTGGAACGCGTGGTTCGTTTGTCTTTGGCAATACTAACAAACTTTCCTCTCCTGTATTCACGATGCCAACAGGTGCCTCTGATGATGCAGTTTATCGCATTGGTGTAGATGTTTCGAACTATAAAGATTATTCGGAAGGTTCTACCGAAATTACCGAGCCAACGCTGTCGTATCGTGTAATCTACGAAATTCGTCCCGCTATTGTAATGGCCAACAAATTGAGCCAATGCACAGGTGACGTATTCTTGGAGGAATATAACTTGATTGCTCCGACTAATAAAAGCGTTTTGCTTAGCACGGAGTATAATTACAATGGTGGCAATTTCCAAAACTATTATTATACTGCCACGAATAATATCAGTAGTTATCAGTGGTATAAAGATGGCGTGAAATTTACTCCCAATCAAGTTAGTCAGGCGTGGGCAATGGTTAGCAATACGACGACTGATACAGTGGTTTACACATTGGTGTGCAATGGCTACAATATCGCCAGATATACAGTAGCCTACCAAGATTTGAGCAAAGTTGGTCCTGTATCGTCCATTATTTCCGATAGCGAGATGGACAAAAAGTATGATTTGCTTACCAAATTGACTTTCGATAGCGACGAATCGCAATATCCTAAACCAGGTACATCTGATTTCGTAGCTCTGAATACGCCACTGCCTTGGAAAGAATGTACTTATGGATTTACCTATGCCGAAACAGGTAAACCTTCGTCTGGTCGTCCCATTTCGTTGCCTGATAATGTAACTGGTCCTTTTGCTTATTGGGGCGAGTATATGTTGGTAAATAAAGTGCCAAAGGGTGCCTGGTGGCGTCGTGCCGACAATGTTGGCGGTGCCGAAAATGGTTACTTCATCTACTGCGATGGTACTTCGATGTCGGGCAAGGTAGTCGATTTGGAACTGAAGGCACAACTCTGCGCTGGTTCGCAAATGTTCTGCTCGGCCTATGTGAATAATATCTCTGGTTCTGCTATCGCTCAGCCAAGTTTTGAATTCATCTTTGTTGGCATTGATGACGAAGGAAATGAGCATCCACTTACTACTTTCAATACTGGTTTGATGGATTTGCGTTCTAGTTACACTGAAGATAATGGTTGGCAACAGATTTTCTTTGCTGTTTCGTCCGATGGTAACTATCCATACTATCGTCTGCAAATCTATAACCATTCAAATTCAGAAACTGCTAGCGACAACGACTTTGCAATCGACGACATTCGTATCTACACCAGCCGTCCGCCAGTGTTGGCCTATCAGGCTTCTACCACTTGCGGCTCTACCAGCGCAAACGATTCCATTATTTCGGCTGTAGTGCGTATGGACTACAACAGCTTGAGCGGTGTCGATTGGCATGGCAAAAACATCTATTATCAGTGGGTAAAAAGCTATAAAGATAAAAATGGTGTTCTTCAACTCGATACGCTCGATATCGATTATCTGAACAAAGATGCTTCAGGAAAATATGGTTACCTTGTGTTCCCAGCCGACACTGCCAATATTCCTACCGTCGATCGCTATTCCAACATCGAGACCTTTATGGATAAGCGTGAAAAAGATTCAACGCTCACCACTTGCTACATTTTGGAAGAAACCAATGGCAAAACAAACTATGTGATGTATGTCGCGCATTACGCCAAAATGCCTGCGGGCTATACCTACACGCTGCGCATGGCAACTTCGCCACAAGAGATGAGCAATGCAGTGTGTGGCATGAGTACAGAATTGTACGTTTATGGCTCGGCTGAGATAGAATTGAATGGTAAAGTAGAGTCGGAAGCGTTGACCTCTGGCGTATGCGGCAACCAAATGTATCGTCTGGCTATTGCGCTGTTCAACAACGAGCGTGATACGGATAACAACATCGCACTTATGAAGGGTCACTGTAACTCCGACTGGCTCACGGGCAATCCCGAGGCTATTTCGGCAGACTCGTGCCTGAAAGTGTATGGTTACTCCTACTCTGAAATAGAGGAGGCCATTCGCGACCTGCGTGTCGAGACCTATTCGTATCTGAACGAGTATGGCACAGGTTACATCACCATCGATAAGCCGAATACTTGGGCTTCGTCGCTCGACCAGATAAACAAAGATTATCTTTCTAAAGGGGATACATACACCATAATTGAACATTTGGTGAACAACGACTTGCTGCAATTGTGCAAACGCTACATCGATGTGTATGTCTCGGCCGATAGCAATGCTGTGATGCCGGAATACACCATCTTCCCAATTGCTGGCACGGGTGTGAACGACTCTTCTAGCTTAGAGATGGGCGTCTGCACCACAGCCAAGCAGATTTCGATGAAGATTTCGGGTAATCAGGATACGTACAAATTTGTGATTGGCGACAAAAACGAAGATGTGCCTGCTGCCATCGTGAATATGCCGCGTGGCGTGCGTATCACGCAAAAAGAGACCAACACTGTGATAAAATTGCCATTGAATGTGTCGAATGCGCGTGCCGATACCATCGAGCTGGCCTACACCAACGACCCTGCGTTTGTATCGTCCGAAAAGACACACTTCAGATACACCCACAATGGCAATCAGGCTAATATGCCCGATACTCTGATACTTACGCCTGAAACGGGTAATGCCTTCAGCATGCGCCAAGGCTACACCTACACATTCGAGATTCATTTGGTTCACCCGAATGGTCAGAGCAGCACCTCGGGTAGCTCTTGCCCGCTTGGCTCGTCGTACTTCACCTTCTATGTGGTGCCCGATACGCTGGTTTGGAGTCCGCGCGGCACAAACAACGCTTGGAACAACGACGACAACTGGGAGATGCTGAACGCCACCAAAGATGCCGAAGGCTATGTGCCGCTCGACGCTAGCAACATCATCATTCCCGACCTTGGCATCAGCGGTGTTTATCCAACACTGCCCGTAACTACCGAAATCGGCAAAAAACAGAAGGTGGCTGTAGAGGAGAATGCACAGGACTACATCACTTACGACCTGAACTACAAGACACACAACTGTAACTACATTCACTTCGGCCCGCGTGCGCAGTTGGCCAACCAGTTTGTGCTGGCTTACAATGGCGTTTGGGTAGAGATGCCCGTGCCTACGCAGCGTTGGCAGATGCTGTCGTTCCCAATCAAAGGCGTTGTGTCGGGCGATATGTATGTGCCTGTGAACAACTACGCCAATGCGGGCTACTTCACCTCGGGCGACCTCTGCACCGACCGTGCGCAATATTCGTTCTGGCAGAGACTGTACAATAAATCTGCTGATAAGGTTTTGAACGACGGTTCGACGGTTAAAGTTACTTCGGCTACATGGGGCAGCACAACCAATGCTGTAAGTTTCCCATACGAGGTTGGCGCAGGTGCTGCATTCTGGTGCTACGACAAACTTAACACTTCGGTCGACGAACTGGTTGTGCGCCTGCCAAAAGAAGATAGCCAATACTCTTACTATCTGTACGGACAAGGCTACTTTACTGAAGACATTTCGCGCTCGGCTGACGCTGGCAAATTGGCTTTCGAGCCCACTGTGAGCGCAACGGACACTGTGTTGAGCGTTACGCTCACCAACAACGAGGCGGGAAAATACTTCCTCGTTGGAAACCCAGCCATGTCGGGTCTTAGCCTGAATCACTTCTTCAAAGAGAATGGTGATGTGTTTACGGGCATTTACTACATGCTTTCCGATGCCTACAATGGCGATAGCATAACGTTCGACGCCTGCTCGCAGCACACGACAAGCGGCATTGATATGGTTCTTGCACCATTCAAGGCAGTTTTGGCCGAAACCAAAAATAGTGAGACATCGATAACGGTGAAATATACGCCTGAAATGTTCCGCACCGTGGCTGAATGGGAGGAAAACTTTGGCGTGGTAGCCAATGCGCCTGCTAACGCTCCTGCACAACGCGGTGTGCGTACGCGTGCCGCAAGAAACAATGAGGACGACGACATTTCGCTCGTTACCATCACGGGTAAATTTGGCAACTACTACAGCACCATCTATGTTGGCGAATGGAACGAAGCAAGCGATGAGGTTGTGGCTGGCGAAGATGCCGAAACCATTTCGTTCTCGCTCAACGAAAATACGAAAATGGATCAGGCTACCGAGTACCTTTCGTTCTACGCTGTGGCCGACGATAAAGCACTTACAATTGACCTGCTAAACAAGTTAAATAGTGTTCCATTGGCACTGCATTGTGTTAAAAAGGATTACAATCCTGAAAATTTCACGCTTTGGTTTAACGGAGTGAGCAGTTTTGCACAGGGGTTGCAGTTGTATGACGCGCAACTGAAGACAACCACCCGTTTGATCGACGGCATGAAGCTCACACTCGAGAGCGCACCAAGCGACGAACCGCGCTACTATTTGCAGCGACTTGGTTACTCAGCCGATGGCGAAGGCGGCAAAACCACCGAACTTGACGAGACAGGAGCCGAAGACATCACAGTATTTGTGCAGCAAGGCAATGTGGCAAACATTGTGGCCGACGAAAATCTTGCAAATGTGATGATCTACAATGTAGCAGGACAGAAAATTGGTGAAATAAACGATATTTTTCAGCGTTCGACCGAAGTTACGCTCCCACAAGGCGTCTACTTGTTGAACATCGCTACGCAAACAGGCACAAAAGCCGTGCGTAAAGTGGTTATTAGGTAAAAAAGAATTTTTGAAGAAAAATGTTTTTGAGAAGATTAATGGTATTTGTGTTGCTGGCGTGTAGTGGCGCGCTGTGTTGTTGGGCCGAAGATATTTTCGCCCCAACCATGGTGAGCATCGACATGAGCAGCAGCACAAGGGCAGTGAGCCGCTACAGCGCAAGTCGCAGAGCGTATCGCTCCTCGACCTCTGCCTCGAGCGCACGCTCGTACAGTGTTCTGCCGACTATCAACAGCAGCAACCTTTTTCAGAGAAAGAAGACAACTGCTGTAGCCACAGCGTTTGGCGGCAGCAGCTATTCGAGCATGGGCGTGACACGCACCTCGTCGGCTGCCACAAGCAGCGTAACTGAGCCTTTCAGCACAAGCAGCGTAGGTAGTGTGAGTGTGCCTGTGGGCGGCATTTCGGGGCCAGCCATGGCGCCGTCAGGAGATCCAATTGGACAATTAACCCCACTTACGGACGAAATTTGGACATTTTCAGCACTCCTAGTTCTCTATTTCGCCGTAACCATGGTAAGACGCAGAAAGCGCACCGCGCAAGAAAAATAAGGGCTGCTTCTTAAAACAAAAAAATATGCTGAACAGAAAATCCGCTTCTTGCGGATTTTTTTGTATCTTTGCAGGTTGATCTGAACCACGAAAAACGTAACATGCTTTTTGCCGATGTCATAGGACACGAAGATGTGAAACAGCGTCTGCGCCAATCGGTTGCCGAGGGCAGAATAGCCCATGCGCAACTGCTTTGTGGTGTCGAGGGAACTGGCACGCTGCCGCTGGCTTTGGCCTATGCGCAGTATGTTTGCTGTCCGCACCGCACCGCCACCGACGCTTGCGGTGAGTGTCCTTCGTGCGTTCAAATAGCCAAACTCGCGCACCCCGACCTGCATTTTGTATTCCCGATAAACAAAACTAAAGAGCGTATTTTGAGCGATCATTATGTGCAAGAATTTAGGGATTTGATGACCGAAAATCCCTACGCCACCTACAATCAGTGGATGACGACTATTGGCGAAAACAAAAAACTGCAGATTTGTGCTGCCGAAGGCGATGATATAGTGCATAAATTGCTGCTGAAACCTTACGAATCGGAATACAAAGTGATGATTATTTGGCACCCAGAAATGATGCATATGGTGTGTGCCAATCATCTGCTGAAAATTCTCGAAGAGCCAGCCGATAAAACGCTTTTCTTGCTCGTAACGAATCGCCCTGAGGAGATTCTTGGCACCATTCAGTCGCGTGTGCAGAGCATTCCTGTGCCGCCGCTTACCATCGACGAATTGTCGGCTGCAGTGCGCGAACGCTACAATCTGCCCGAGGCGGAAGCGTTGCAACTATCGCGTTTGGCGCAAGGCAGTTGGTCGCGGCTGTGCGAACTGATCGAACAATCGGCGGAGCAGCAGCGCAATTTCGAGTTTTTCAAGCGCATGTTGCGTATTTCGTGGGCGCTGAATGTGAAAGAGATAATGGCGTGGAGTGCCGAACTCAAGGCACTTGGGCGCGAGGCGTTGTGCCGTTTTTTTCAATACACGCAGCGCATGGTTCGCGAAAATTTTGTGTTGCGCATGGGCAACCCGAACATCAGTTACATGAATGCCGAAGAACAGGCTTTTGCCGCCAAATTTTCGCCATACGTGAACGAGCGCAACATAGAAGCCATGATGAACGAATTGGCGCTAGCCGAGGCGCAAATAGAGCAGAACTGCAATGCCGACATCATCTTGCTCGACCTGTGCGGCAAATTGTATCGGTTACTGCATAAATGAGGATTTAATTGATAATTGATAATGATTGCGGTTCGGCAGGCTCTCCGCCCCAACCTTTAACTTGAAACTTGAAACCTGAAACTGCAAAGAACCTTACAAACCATCATTAACGCGTTAAACTCTTCAACTCATCAACTTATAAACTCATCAACTCAAATATATGGAATTCACTCTTGATAATGGCTGCTGCAATCCAGGTAAGGACGGTTTTAATGGCAATTCGCGCCAACAACTGCCCGTGGTGGATTGGCTGGCCGACATACCCGAAGCACAACTCGCTACTGATTTGGTGGAGGTGCAGTTCAAAAATACACGCAAAGGTTACTATCTGAATAGCAACAAACTGAAACTGAAAAAAGGCGACCTTGTAACCGTTGAGGCGTCGCCTGGTCACGACATTGGGCGCGTGTCGCTCACGGGCGCATTGGTGCTGCATCAGATAAAAAAGAACAACATCTCGCTCGAACGCTACGAAACGAAACGCATCTACCGCATTGCACGGCAAATGGATCTCGACAAATGGGAAGAGTCGAAAGCCAAAGAACAAGACACCATGATTCAGTCGCGGCAGATTGCTAAAAATCTGAATCTGGAGATGAAAATTGGCGATGTGGAGTATCAAGCCGACGGCACAAAAGCCATCTTCTACTACATTGCCGATGGTCGTGTCGATTTCCGTGAACTGATAAAAGTGCTGGCTGCCACGTTCCATGTGCGCATAGAGATGAAACAGATTGGCGCGCGCCAAGAGGCTGGACGCATTGGCGGTTTTGGTCCGTGCGGCAGAGAACTCTGTTGCGCCACTTTCATGAGCAATTTTGTGTCGGTTTCGACCAATACGGCGCGTATTCAGGACATTGCCGCCAATCCGCTGAAAATGGCAGGGCAGTGCGCCAAAATCAAATGCTGCATGAACTACGAAGTGCCGACTTATCTCGACGCCAAGAAGGATTTCCCGCGCACCGACATTCCGCTCGAAACGGTCGATGCTACCTACTATCACTTCAAAACTGATGTGTTCAATCGGCTCTTTACCTACTCCACCGACAAGCACATGGCGGCTAATTTGGTCACCATTTCGGTCGATCGCGCCAAAGAGGTGATTGCAGCCAACCGCCGTGGCGAAAAGGTGGAATCGCTCGAAGACAAGACGGCCGTTGCGCCAGCCGAGCCAGTAGTCGACTACCAGAATGTGGTGGGGCAGGACAGCCTGACGCGTTTCGACCGCACGCGGCGCAATCGTGGCAACCAAAATCGTGGAAATTTCAACAATCGCAATAATAATCGTCCTCGCAATCGTGGCAACAATCAAAATCGTGGCAATGGTGGCGGACAGCAAAACCCTTCGGCCGAATGAGACGCTCTGCAACTTTACGCACCGCAGCGGTGATGCTTTTTGCCGTCGTTCTGATGGGCTGCCAGCGCGTGGTCTATAGCGACTGCCGCACCATAAGCGATGGTTGGGACAAAGATTCGGTGTTCAGTTTTGTGTTCGATATCGACGACGCCAACGTGCTTTACAAAACCAGCATCATTGTGCGCAACACCGACGAATATCCGAATCAAAACATTTGGCTTTTTGTCGACGAGGTTTCGCCAGCGGGCGATGTGCAGCGCGACACACTGCAGTATTTCTTGGCCGACGATTTGGGACGTTGGCGCGGTTCGGGCATTGGCTCCATCTACGAGTGTGAGTGCATCTATCAGCCGCAGCAAAAGTTTCACAAGGCGGGTCAATACACGCTCCGCATCACGCAAGGCATGCGCCAATCGCCGCTGAAAGGCATCTGCGAAGTGGGAGTGAAAATTACGCCAATTGATAATTGACAATGACTTTTGACGATGACTAAGACTTTCGGTAACCAAGACCAACTGCAGAAAGTCGTGTAGCCCGCAATTTGAAATTTGAAATTTGAAATCTGAAATAGGACTTATCAACTAATAATCAAAATATGGCAGAAAAAAAATTAAATCTTTTGGCTGATTTTCCAGCCGTTTCTACGCAGGAATGGTTGGACAAAATCACAGTCGATCTGAAAGGAGCCGATTTCAACAAGAAATTGGTTTGGCGCACGACCGAAGGCTTCAATGTGCAGCCTTTCTATCGTGCCGAGGACTTGGAAGGGCTGAAAACGCCCGATTCCGCCCCGGGGAAATACCCGTATGTGCGTGGCACGCGGGTCGACAATGTTTGGTATGTTAGGCAAGACATCGATGCACACGATGCCAAAGCCGCCAACGCAAAAGCACTCGATGTGCTGAACAAAGGCATCGATTCGCTCGGTTTCAAACTCGACAAAGAGCAACTCTCGGCCGACTACATCGCCACGCTGCTCAAAGGCATTGCTGCCGACTGCATCGAGCTGAACTTCACGGTTTGCATCCGTCGCTCGGCCGACCTCGTTCGTCTGCTGGCCGACTACTACAAAAAGTGCGGCTACAAACTAGAGACGCTGAAAGGCTCTATCAACTTCGACCCGCTGAACCGCATGTTGCTGAAAGGCAAGAAGCTGGACAAACAGATGGTTTCCGACTTGGCAAAAGCCATTGTCGAGGCTGGCGAAGTGCTGCCCGAATATCGCGTGATAGCGGTCAATTCCGTTAGTCTGAACAACGCTGGTGCCTATTGCGCTCAAGAGCTTGGCTACGCTCTGGCGTGGGGCAATCAGTACATGGAAATACTCACCGAGGCTGGCGTTGATGCTGCTACGGCTGCTTGCGCCATCAAATTCAACATGGGCGTGGGCGGAAACTACTTTATGGAGATTGCAAAATTCCGCGCTGCTCGCATGCTGTGGGCAATGATCGTTCGCGCCTATGAGCCAGTTTGCCACTGCGGCGACGACTGCAAATGCGAACTCGTCGAAGGCAAATATTGCCCTTGCGCCATGAAGATGCACATTCATGCCTCGACATCGGTGTTCAACAAAACCATCTACGATGCGCATGTGAACCTGCTCCGTTCCGAAACCGAAGCCATGAGCGCAGTGCTTGGCGGCGTCGATTCACTCACAGTCAATCCGTTCGACATCACTTACAAAAAATCGGACGATTTCTCGGAACGCATTGCACGCAATCAGCAATTGCTGCTCAAAGAGGAGTCGCATTTCGACAAAGTAACCGATCCAGCTGCTGGTTCGTACTACATCGAGACACTCACCGCCAACATCGCCGATCAGGCTTGGAAACGCTTCCTCGACATTCAAGAGAATGGCGGATTCTTTGCTGCCGTCGAGAGTGGTCGCGTTCAGGAAGATATGAAAGCCACAGCCGAGAAACGTTTGAAAGATGTTTCGGCTCGCAAAGAGGTTCTGCTTGGCACCAACCAATTCCCGAACTTCAACGAGCAGGCTGCCGACAAAATCACCCTCGAACAGGGCGAATGCCGCTGCGCTTGCGCTACCGAAGGCGGATTGGAGACGTTGCCTCATGTTCGCGCTGCAGAGCAGTTCGAAGCCCTGCGCCTCGAGACCGAACGCTCGGGCAAACGCCCCAAAGTGTTCATGCTCACCATCGGCAACTTGGCTATGCGTCTGGCTCGCGCTCAATTCTCGTGCAACTTCTTTGCTTGCGCTGGCTATCAGGTTATCGACAACCTCGGTTTCGAAACCGTAGAAGATGGCGTGGCTGCTGCTCGCAAGGCTGGTGCCGACATCATCGTTCTCTGCTCGAGCGACGACGAATACGCCGAACTCGCTCCTGCTGCCTTCAAAGCCATTGGCTCGGGCAAAGAGATTTTTGTTGTGGCTGGCGCTCCTGCCTGCATGGAAGACCTACAAAAACTCGGCATCGAACACTTTATCCATATTCGTGCTAATGTGCTGGAGATGTTGCAGAAGTTTAATGAGAAGCTGCTGAAGTAAGAACATTTTTAGTCGCAAGTAGCAAGTAGCAAGTAGCAAGACTTTTGAAGCAATGATACACAACTTTAAGGATTTGAAAGTGTGGCAAAAAGCCATGACTTTGGTGAAAGAGGTTTATTTGCAAATCGAAAATTTCCCGAAGTCTGAAACTTATGGTATCGTGTCGCAAATTCAGCGAGCAGCGGTTTCAATTCCCGCTAATATTGCTGAAGGCGCAGGACGCGATAGCGACAAAGAATTTTCCCGATTTTTGGACATTGCCAATGGGTCTGCTTTTGAACTTGAAACTTTGCTTTTGTTGTCTGTTAGTCTTCAGTATTTGAGTGAAGAGGCAAATAAACCGCTTTCGCTCGAAATTGTAGAAATTCAGAGAATGATTTACGGCTTAAAACAGAAAATTAACTTGAATTAGCATTTTTGCAATCGCGCTTTTGTCCATCTGTGGTCCGAATTCTTGCGACTTGCGACTTGCTACTCATATCTAAAAAAAAGTCATGAAACCAAATTTCAAAAATATCGACATTAAAAATGTTCCTGCTTCGAAGGTCGAAGGAGTGAACGCGGCCGACTGGAACACGCCTGAGCAAATTCCCGTGAAACCAGTCTACACCAAAGAAGACCTCGAAGGTCTTGAACACCTGAACTATGCTGCTGGTCTGCCACCTTTCTTGCGCGGTCCTTACAGCGGCATGTACCCAATGCGTCCGTGGACTATCCGCCAATATGCTGGCTTCTCTACGGCCGAAGAATCGAACGCTTTCTATCGCCGCAACTTGGCTAGCGGTCAGAAAGGTCTGTCTGTGGCATTCGACTTGGCAACACACCGTGGCTACGATGCCGACCACGAACGCGTAGTTGGCGATGTGGGCAAAGCCGGCGTTTCTATCTGCTCGGTCGAAGATATGAAAGTGCTTTTCGACGGCATTCCGTTGAATAAAATGTCGGTGTCGATGACCATGAACGGTGCAGTGTTGCCTATCTTGGCGTTCTACATCAACGCTGGACTGGAGCAGGGCGCAAAACTCGAAGAGATGGCTGGTACAATCCAAAACGACATCCTGAAAGAGTTCATGGTGCGCAACACCTACATCTATCCGCCTAAGTTTTCGATGAAGATTATCGCCGACATTTTCGAATATACTTCGAAAAACATGCCGAAGTTCAATTCCATCTCTATCTCGGGCTACCACATGCAAGAGGCAGGTGCCACGGCCGACATCGAGTTGGCTTACACACTGGCCGACGGTCTCGAATATTTGCGCACTGGTGTGAATGCAGGCATGGACGTCGACTCGTTTGCTCCGCGTCTGTCGTTCTTCTGGGCCATTGGCACAAATCACTTCATGGAGATTGCCAAAATGCGTGCTGGTCGTCTGCTCTGGGCAAAAATTGTGAAGAGTTTCGGTGCTAAAAACCCGAAATCGCTCGCTCTGCGTACTCACTGCCAAACATCTGGTTGGTCGCTCACCGAGCAGGATCCATTCAACAATGTTGGTCGTACCTGTATCGAAGCCATGGGCGCAGCACTCGGTCACACGCAGTCGCTCCACACCAATGCGCTCGACGAAGCCATTGCGCTGCCTACCGATTTCTCGGCTCGTATTGCTCGCAACACGCAAATCTACATTCAAGAGGAGACCAAAATCTGCAAACAGGTCGATCCGTGGGCTGGTTCATACTACATCGAGGCACTCACCAACGAGTTGGCCGAAAAGGCTTGGGATCACATTCAAGAGATCGAAAAACTTGGCGGCATGGCTGCAGCCATCGAAACGGGCATCCCGAAGATGCGTATCGAAGAGGCTGCCGCTCGCACACAAGCACGCATCGACTCGGGTGTGCAGAAGATTATCGGCGTGAACGAATATCGTCTGGAACACGAGGATCCTATCGACATTCTCGAGATCGATAACACCGCTGTGCGCGAACAACAGATTGCTCGTTTGAAAGATCTGCGCGCTCACCGCGACGAAAAAGCCGTGCGCGAAGCATTGGCCGCCATCACTGCTTGTGTCAAGGACTTCAACGAAGGTCGCAAGAGCAAAGACAACCTGCTCGACCTTGCTGTGAAAGCCGCTAGCGTTCGCGCTACATTGGGCGAAATTTCAGATGCCTGCGAAGTTATCGTGGGTCGTTACAAAGCAACCATTAGAACCATTTCAGGAGTGTATAGTGCAGGAACAAAAGACGACGCAGAGTTTAAGAAAGCCTGCGAAATGACGGCAGCATTCGCCAAAAAAGAGGGCCGTCAACCGCGTATTATGATTGCCAAGATGGGCCAAGACGGTCACGACCGTGGTGCCAAAGTGGTGGCAACGGGTTATGCCGATTGCGGCTTCGATGTGGACATGGGACCATTGTTCCAAACACCAGCCGAGGCAGCCAAACAGGCCGTCGAAAACGATGTGCATATTCTTGGCGTATCGTCGCTGGCTGCAGGTCATAAGACGCTGATTCCACAAGTGATTGCCGAACTGAAGAAACTCGGCCGCGAGGACATTATCGTAACTGCTGGCGGTGTTATTCCCGCTCAGGATTACGACTTCCTCTACAAAGCGGGCGTAGCTGCCATCTTCGGCCCTGGAACGCGTATTCCTTACTCGGCCATCAAAATGATGGAAATTCTGAATGCGGAATAATCTGACTCTTTAGAGTCGGGATTACCCGCATACTACAAACGAGCGGACTCTCATTTTTGAGAGTCCGCTCTTGTTTTTTGTCTTTCGCACGAATCAAAAACTCGTCTTCAACCACTCGGCAAAGAAATAGTCGTAAACGCGGTAAGTGCTGTTGTCGTGCGTGAGCAAGTCGGCCGCCAGTAGCGACTTCACTGCCGATTGCACCGAACTGGGCGATGTCAAGCGGTGGCGACGGACAAACGCTGCCGAGGTGATGTTTTGCGCCTCGCCCTCCTTGGCTACTGCCAACAGCACCTCTTTCTGCTTTGTCGGAATGGTGTCCATCAGCGTGCGGAAAGCCATTTCTTGGCCGTTTATCACATTTTTCTGCGCTATTGGAAGCATTTCCATGGTGCAAGTGCCACCTTCAGCGGTGAGTGCAAAGAGTTCGTTCATCATCATCTGCACAAACCACGAAACGCCCGAATATGCGTTGTAGACGCTCTCAACCACCTCTGGCTGCACTGTTTTACCATTTTCGGAAAAGAGCCGAACGGCAAATTCGGTGTATGCTGTTAGTGGAATTGGCTCTAATCCCATGGTGACCACGCTTTGGTAGAATGGTTTCGATGGCGAGAGAAACATTTGCGACATCAGGTGGCGGCGACTGCCAGCGAAGATAAATTGTGCATTGTGGCAATGCTGAATTTTGCTGCGCAATACGGCTTCTATCTTCACCTCGTCGGTGTAGTTGGCTATTTGCTGAAACTCGTCGAAAGCGATGATGCACGGGCTGTCTGCACTGTCGATGTACTCGAAAATCTCGTCGAGCGTGATTTTGGGGTTCGAAATGTCGCCAATGCTCACATCCCACATGGGCGATGCCGTGGCTGGGTCGAATTTGATGCCAACCTGCAGCGAGCGCACCACCTGCACAAACCGCTGTCGCCATTGCGTGGAGAGTGGTTTCAGTTGCTGGAATATGCTTTTGCCGAAAAGGTAGATGAACTCGGCAAACGAGCGCGTGCCGTAGATGTCGATGAAAAAAGTGCGGTACGCTTGCAACGCTGGCTGCCCGAAGGTGTGTTCTATTAGCCCCGATTTGCCCATGCGCCGCGGCGAAATGAGTGCCACATTGCGCCCATTGATCAGGTGTTTCAAAAGCGTGGCGGTCTCCTGCTTGCGATCGCAAAAATACTCAGGCGACACATACTTACCAACCACAAAAGGATTGTTTAACTGTTTCATAATCAGAAAATTGAATATGATTTTTCTCAGATTATTGCTTTTTCAATTATTGTACTTACAATAATTTGCTGCAAAATTACTCTTTATTTCTGAATTAGAGTAAAAACTTATGAACACGCTGTTCATTTTCTCAAAGTTTAACTCAAAACGAAATGAATTTAACACTTGTGGCTAAAAGCCTGATTTTTAGCGGTTTGTGTGCTTTTTGGCGGATTTTGTCGATTGGTGCGGCAAAAAGCCGTTTTTTCGCTTGCTCATTTGCGCTAAAAGCGCTATATTTGCAGTGTGGTATGTTGCGCTTACTATCATAGATAGTAATCTCGGGAAAAAATTGAAAAAACGAAAACTGCAGCACCCGCGAAATGAACTTTTTTGAATAGCATAAATTCTGAACGCCATGAAGAATAGACTGTTAACCACCGTTTTAGCCACCGCTCTGGCACTTTGCGCATGGGCGGAAACTACCTATTGGGACGGCACTACCGCCTCGAGTTTTGCCTCGGGTAGTGGTACGCAAGCCGATCCGTACATCATCAAAACTGGTGCGGAGTTGTCCTATTTGGCGGACCAAGTGAACTCTGGTACGTCGTATAGCGGCACGTATTTTAAGTTGGCGAACGATATTGACCTGCTGCACAGGCCGTGGCTGTCAATTGGTAGTAACAGTTCATATCCATTCCGTGGTAACTTTGATGGCGCAAATTACTCGGTGTTCAATGTCTCGATAAATTCTGGAATTTATGTTGGTTTCTTCGGTTATACAGATGGCGCTTCGATAACAAATCTCTATATTCTCTCACAAATAAAAATTGAACAGACCGGAACCTCGTACATGGGTGGTTTTGTGGGTTATGCCAACTCCACAACCATTACGAACAGTTATGTGATGGGTACAACCTCGGGCGTGGTGCGCACTCCTGTGAATGGCATCAAAATTTATGTCGGCGGTTTTGTGGGCTACATGGTTGGCGGCTCTATCACAAATTCGCACAACTACTCGAGCGTATTTGCTACCGATAGCATTGTAACTTCTACCACTTCTACCAACGTTGCTTACACATACGCTGGTGGTATGGCTGGTTATTCCGAAAATGCCACATATACTTGCAATAGTAACTTTGGTCCGGTTACTTCAATTTCGTATTCACACGAATTGGCAATACAAAGCAGCCCAAACATCACTTCGTATGCTTATGCTGGTGGTTTGGTTGGTATGGGTTACGGTACGCTCAGTAGTAATCAAAACACATTCAACCAGTGCTATAATGCAGGAAAAATTTTGGCAATTACTCGTCCTGATAACTTGCAGAGTTTTAAAGATGGTTGGACATATGCCGGCGGTATTTCGGGCTGGGGCGGTACCATGAACAATTGCTACAATGTTGGTGAAGTTAAAGCCCTTAATATTTGGTCAACTGATGCTGTTTCGGTTCGCAGCGGCAGCGGCAGGGGTGGCAGCACTAGTTATTACAATTGTATTGGCGTAGCGGCTGGTATTGGTTTTGGTGTAAAGGCAACCAATTGCTACAATGCAGGTAAACTTATTTCGCGCTGTCCGACCACAGCAACCGCTGCCGAAGATGGTCTGCTTGGTCATGATGATGATGTTTATCAAGGTAAGACGTATACTTATGCTTGGAAAACTTACGCACTGACTGTAACTTACCCTATCACAGGTTTTCAAGCATCGAGTGGAAATACTACAAGTGTAGCATCGGCTAGCAACTGCTACTATTTGCAGGGGTGTTGCACATCGCCTTCGGGTACAACCACGGGCGTTTCGGAAATCTCGTCCGATCGTTTTGTTGGCTCAGATATGCCAGGGCGTTTGAGCAGTACATACTTCATTCAAGACAAAGATAGTATCAACAACAACTATCCAATTTTCAAAGATTGCAAACCATACGCAACCACTCTGTCGGTTGTGGCAAGCGACTCTACCAATGCCACACTCAAAGGTGCTTACAAATATCTGACTTCGGCTGATTCGGTCGGTTTCGAGTGGAAACTGATAGGCGAAGAGTATTTCAAATCTACTCAATTCCCATTGACAGGCAATAATCCAAGTTCGCTGCAGGGTACGCTTACCAATCTGCTGCGTGGTAAGGAGTATACCTACCGCGTTTGGATGGACGAAGGCAATGTGCGCTATTATGGTGATACACTGCACTTTACCACCACTTGCCCGCCGCACAACCCTGTGTATAACGACACCATTTGCATGGGCGATTACTACGAAAATCATGGTTTCAGAATAGACAATGGCGATGCCTACGCATGGGACGAAACTACATGCAAAGGTAAATACCGCACTGCCTCTACGCAGGAGTATGTGCGCCATTTGCAAACCGTGTGGGGTTGCGACTCCATAATGACTCTGAACTTGACCATTGCGCCAAACTATAACATCTCAATTTCTGATGCTTGCTACGACAAAGAGGCGCCGTACATCTTCCCAATGCCCGAAAACTATCGTTGGGATTCTGTTCCGTTGACACAACGATGTTTTTATTCTTCAGGCACATACGATATTAACTTGCGTTCGCAGGCAGGTTGCGACTCGGTGATAAAACTCACTCTTACAGTTAACCCAACTTACGACATTGTTGTAACTTCAAACAATAGTCAGTGGGGTGAAGCATCGAGAAACAAATCGTATTACACTTTGGGCGAGACGGCGGTTTTGAAAGCTACGAAGAAACCCTATTATCATTTCGTTAGATGGGAAAAAGATGGCAAAGAGGCTTCGGGTGATTCTATCTTCTCGCTCTATGTTACTGAAAGTGCTACCTACACTGCCATTTTTGAGCCAGACGAATTCTCTGTAACCACAAGCGTGAACGATAACCAAATGGGTAATATCGATCCCGCTGGAACCGATCCGTATGTAGATTATAATACCGATTACGAGATAGCGGTAGAGGTGTACCGTGGCTACAAGCTTATTGGCTGGAGCGATGGCTATGCTGGCAGCGTCAAGCGTAAGGTGAGAGTGGTTAGCGATACCACCATTCAGGCGATATTGGGTGTAGAGAGTTACACGGTTACCACTGGCGTGAACGATGCTACCATGGGTACTGTAACGCCTGGTGGCACAATGCCTTACAAAACCGATTTTGAAATAACCGCAACGCCTTACGATGGTTACGAGTTTGCTGGTTGGAGCAATGGTGTAAGCAAAAATAACAACCCTTACACCTACACTGTGATGGATACAAACATCACCATCACGGCTCTGTTCACTGCTAAGCGCATACAGGTAACTACCGAAGTGGAGAAATATGGCACGGAAACGCCAGGCGATGTAACTCCTGGTGGTCTCATACCCTACAACAGCGACACGCTGATAGTGGCAACTGCGCACAAGGGTTATCACTTCAAAGAGTGGAAAGGCGATTGGTCGGGTTCGAATGCAAGCGTCAATTACAAAGTGCCTGCTAAAGCAACAACGCTCATTGCCGTGTTCGAGCCAGACGAGGTTCCTGTTTCGACTAGTACCATTGGTCGTGGTAAGGTTGATGGTGCTGGCACTTATCTCTATGGCGATAGTGTAACGCTCACTCCTACGGCCGAAACGGGTTACGAATTCAAGCAGTGGCAAAATGGTAGCTCCGCCAATCCGCTGAAGATAAAGATAAAATGGACGGGCGATTCTACATTCACTGCCACATTTGCCCCGCGCAAATGCGTGGTGAACATTGTTCCCGACGATGCTAACCACGGCACAGTAACGCCGGGTTCGGGCGAGTACGACTACGGCACTACCATCAATATGGAGGCCAAGGAGTACGATTGCTGCTACAACTGGGCGGGCTGGACTTGTTCAGATGGCAGCGGTTATGCCTATCGTACGTATCAGATTAAGGTCGAAAACCTCGACGGACCAATTACCTATACTGCCAATTTCACGCCAAAGAATTTCACAGTAACCACCGTAGTGAAAGATGGCAACACCACGCTCGGCACGGTCGATCCCACGAAAACATACGCCTATGGCGACACGGCTGTGGTAAATGCCTATCCTAAAACGGGTTACCGATTCAAACAGTGGGACGATGGTTTGACCGACAATCCGCGCAAGTTCGAAGTTACCAAGGCGGTTACGCTCACTGCCATTTTCGAGGCGAAAGATGTAACGCTTACAACCATCGCTACAAATGGTACAGTTTCGCCAAGCACTGGCACGCACAAATTTAACGAAGAGATACCGGTAACAGCCACTCCAAACACAGGTTATAAATTTGTTGGTTGGAAAAATGGCGAAACGCGTCAGAACTTCACATTCAATCTTGGCCCGAACGACACCACGCTCGAAGTAGAGTTTGTGAAAGATAGTTACGACCTTACGGTGCGTGTGCAGGACGACAATAGCAACTACGGCACAGTGTCGCCCGATGGCACAACCTCGCGCCTTTTCGAAGAGCCAGTGACAATCAGCGTAACAGAAAAAGATGGCTTCAAATTCCTGCGTTGGCAAGAGAATGGTAAGACTAGCAAGAGTTTCGACTACACCATGGGTGCCGAAAATGCTACCTTTACGGCGTTGTTCGATACTTTGAGTTACTACATCACGGTGCGCCCCGCCGTTACAACACAAGGACATGTCACCTCGCCAGCAAGTGGCAACCACAAATATAGCACAAGTTTCACCGTGAAGGCTACGCCGGGCACGGGTTATGAGTTCGACCATTGGAACAAGCCTGAATACACCACCGACGAGTTTGTTTATACTACACCAGCCTATGCCGACGAGTTGGTTGCCTATTTCAAGCCGATACAATACCATGTTACCATAAAGTGTGATGAAAATCGCGGTACGGTAACGCCACAGAGCGACAACTATGATTATGGCACATCGCTCACCATAAAAGCCGACACGCTGCCGGGCTACAAATTCACGGGTTGGACCAACGGTTACACTTCGAAAGAACTCAAGTATACGGTAAAGAACCTGACCGACACGGTTTTCGAAGCCAAATTCGAACCACTGAAATACAAAGTTACCCTTACGCGCAACGACGAGTCGATGGGTAAAGTTTCGGGTGGCGGCACATTCGACTTCATGAGTAATACTACCATAAAAGCCACGCCTGCCACGGGTTACAAATTTGTTCGTTGGAGCGATGGCACGAGCGATGCCGACTCGGTGCGCGTGTTCGACATTAATGTTCCGCGCGACACCACCATTCAAGCTATCTTTGCAAAAGCATCGTTCAATGTTACGACTAGCGTGAATGTGTCTGGTCGTGGCACGGTAACGGGCGATGGTCCTTATCTGTTCGACGAAAAAGCAACCATCACTGCCACGCCTGCTGCTGGTTATAAATTCACTGGTTTCAGTTCTACAAAATGGACTAGCAACATACTCGACAATCCGTATGAATATCAAGTGAAGGCGTACGATATTGAGATTGTCGCCAACTTTGCTCCGTTGCAATATACCGTTTCGGCCACAGTGAACGACGAAGCGATGGGTAGCGTATCGCCAAAGAGCCGCACGTGCGACTACATGGGCAGCGTAGAATTTACCGTTACGGAAAAGACTGGCTACTCATTCTCGCGCTGGGAAGATCTGAATAGCGACGAATTGACGCGTAACTACACGCTGGAGACGCCAAACGATGTAACGCTGAAAGCCATATTTGTGGCGAACACATACCACATCACCGTGCAATCGGACGACGAGACCAAAGGTACTGCCTCTGGTTCTACTGATGTGGTCTACAATACCGCAGTGACCATTTCGGCTAGTGCCAAACCAGGCTATCAATTCGAAAAATGGCAAGATGGCAACACCAGTGCCACGCGCACCATCGACAACTATCGTGGCACAAAGGCGGACTCGGTGTTCATAGCCTATTTCAAACCGATTTCGTACACCATAAAATCTGAAAAGACTGAAGGCAAGGGTTCAGTTACGCCGCAAAACAAACAGGTAGAATATACACAGTCGATAAGTTTCACCGCTACACCAAGCCGCGGCTACAAAGTGAAGGCGTGGAACGGCGAGGCATCCGACGAATTGACCTATACCTATTGGGTAACAGATCCGCGCGACACCGTGGTGCGTGTCGCCTTCGAACCTATCGATGTGAAGGTGAACGTAGAGACAAACAACGACAGTTGGGGTACAACTAAAGTTGTTGGCGGAACCGATCATAAATTTGACGAGGAAAATGTAACCATCATTGCTACGCCAAATACTGGTTATGAATTTGTTGGTTGGAAAGGCGTTTCTGGCGGTGCGAGCAAGACTTTCACCATCAGCAGCACTACGGATACCACCTTCACGGCAGTGTTCAGAAAACAGAGTTACCATGTAACCACAAGTGTTGACGATCTGCTTCGTGGTACTATCACTCCAGTCTCTGGAAATTATCCGTTCGACACCATATTATATATAGTAGCAAAACCGAAAGATGGTTACGACTTTGCAGGTTGGCAATATCAGCCTAGCGAAGGATTGAAAACAACCATCTCGTATCAGGTGCTGGCGCTCGATCACGATACTACATTCTTGGCCAACTTCACGCCGAAAAATTATACCGTTTCTACGGCTGTTGGCGATGGACAAGGCACTGTTTCTGCTGGTGGCACGGTGGCGTTTGGTAGTTCTATCACCGTTACTGCTACGCCTGCCACGGGTAAATCGTTCAAAGAGTGGCGCTTGGGCAACAAAGTGGTTTCGAGCGACGCCACATTCTCGTATAAACTCGATACGGCTGCCAATGTAACACTTACCGCTTATTTTGCCGACGAGCTTTATCGTGTGTATGCCTATTCAACCGATCCGAATGCGGGTTCCGTTTCGGGTGGCGGTAACTACGAATATGGTACGGGAATCGTTTTGCAAGCCAAAGCAGAATATGGTTATGAGTGGGAGAGTTGGAGCGATGGCTATACTAGCTATTATCATCCATACACAGTTACGGGCGATGCAAACATCACTGCTACATTCAAAAAGAAAAATTACAAAGTAACGGTTCGTACCGAAAATTCATCCAAAGGTAAACCATCGCCAGAACTCGACAAGGTAGAATACGCATATCGTTCGAATATCGATTTGGATGTTGTGCCTGAAACTGGTTACGATTGGAGCCATTGGGCCGACAAGAATGGCAATAAACTGAATGTAAGCCAGAGCTTTACGCTCGATGTTTTGGGCGATACCATAGTTGTTGCTTGCTTCAAACCAAAAACATACCATGTAATCACCACCAGCAACGATGAAAACATGGGTACGGTAACGCCCGTCACAGGCGATTACGAATTTGGCTCTACGCTGTATGCCAAACCAAAAGCCGAGCCAGGTTACAAGTTCCTCTATTGGAACGACGACCCGACCAAAACTGAAACGACTTTCGAATACAAAGTGGCAGCGGTCGATAACTATACCATAAAAGCCACATTTGGCAAAGCTAGTTACAATGTTATTCCGCAAAACGATGGCAATGGCTCAACCTCGCCAGCGGTGAAAACGGCATACGAATATCAATCGACTGTAAAAATTTATGCCATTCCAAATGCTGGTTACGAATTCGACCATTGGAACACGAACGAAACTAGCGACACCATATATTATATAGTCGATTCGCGCGACAGCATCTACAAAGCCTACTTCCGCCCGTTGAGTTACACCATAACCACAAAAGTGGACGATAAAGACCGCGGCGAAGTAACGAAATTCGCCGAAAAACAGACTTTCGACACCGAGGTTAAAATTACTGCCACACCGAAAGATGGCTATGTGTTCGACCATTGGAACGACGACACCTCGCTCGATGAGGAATCGTTCACCTACACTGTGGCGGCTAAGGATACGACTTTTGTGGCGCATTTCCGTCCTGATAAATTTGAGGTGAAAACTGTCGGCAAAGACGGACTTGGTACCGTTTCGGGCGCAGGCACTTACGATTTTGGCAAAACCATTTCGATGGAAGCCGAGGGCATTCCTGGCTATGAGTTCGACTATTGGGAAGATCGCGCCACATCGAGCAACCCGCGCGAATACAAAGTGTTGGCACATCGTCCCGACACCACATTCACCGCTGTGTTCAAACCTAGCAACTTCACGGTTACTCCTGTGGTTATCGATTCGTGCAGCGGTCGCGGCTCGGTCGATGGCAAAGTCACCACAACGTTTGGCTCTACGGTAACCGTTACCGCTACAGCGAAAGATGGCTATCACTTTGTGAAATGGCACGATGGCAACACCGACGAACAGCGTGATTATAAGATTGACGATGCTCGCGACACCACATTGCGCGCCATATTCATGCCAAACGAATACACGATTTATGCAGCAACGGAATCGAGTGCGAAAGGTTCGGTGAGTGGCGGCGGCAAAGCACTCTATGGCTGCGATAAGCCCGAAGTGAAAGTAAAAGCTACAGCTGCGGCAGGCTACGAATTCGACTATTGGAGCGATGGCAGCCGCGATGTGGAGCATACCGTTACGCCATACAAAGGTCTGAAAGATTCTACCCTTACGGCCTACTTTAAATCAGCCAAATATCTGATTTATGCGTTGGTGAAAGGCACTGGCGGCAATGTAACGAATCCTGTTCAACAGTGCGAATACTTGAGCAGTGTGCAGTTCACCGCTGTGCCAAATCGTGGCTACCAAGTGAAATCGTGGGCTGGCACTGCAACCAACGCACTAAACTACCCATATTTCTGCACTGAACCAAAAACGGATACCATCTATGTAGAGTTTGAACCAGTAGAGGTATCGGTTATTGCCGATTGCAATAGCTCGCAAGGTAGCACCAAAGTTACGCTGAAGGGAAGCACCACCGAACAGAGTAATTTCCGTTTTGGCGAAGAGGTTACCGTTACTGCCATCGATGGACCTGGCTACAAATTCAATCATTGGGAAAATGCTGCTGGTGTGAAACTCGCTGGTGGCGCAGAAAAAACGTTCAAGATTACGAGCGAGAACGATACCACTTTGGTGGCAATTTTCGAGATACAAACATACCAAGTAAACATCGCTGTGAACAATGGCACCTATGGCTCCATTGAACCGAAGTCGGGCAAATACGAATATGGCGAAGATGTCTATATTGTTGTAACTGTAAACGATGGCTACGAAATTGAAGGCTGGGAAAAACAGCCGACTCTTGGCACGACGAATCAAGTTAAATATACAGTTCAAGCAGTTAGCGACACGCTGTTCCAAGTGAACTTGAAACCGCGCAAGTACGAGGTTACCACCACAACCGATGGCCTTGGCTCAATAACAGCGGGCGGCAGTTTCGAGTATGGCACTTCGTTCAAGCCTGAAGTTACACCAAGTCCTGGTTATAAATTCAAACATTGGGAGATAACCATTGCTGGAAACACTGTAGTAAGAACCGACGATCCGCTCTACTACACCATTCCTGCCAACAACTCCACCATCAAAGCCATCTTCGAGCAGCGTGGTTATGAGGTAAAAGCTACTCCAAACAGTACCGACATGGGTTCGGTTACTGGTTCGGAAACTTACTACTACAACAACACCGCTATCGTTACCGCCACGCCAAATTCTGGTTACAAATTCGACCATTGGAGCGATGGCGACGGCTCGGGCGCAACGCGCACATGGCAAGTGAAGAACGACACCATGTTCCAAGCCATTTTTGTAGAAGAGGAATATCAGCTCACCATTCAGTCGAGCAACACCACGCTTGGTACTGTCGATCCCGATATTTATCAGGTAAACTACAAGTACAATGCGGTTATCCCATTCAAGGCTATTCCTGCAACGGGTTATAAGTTGCAGCGTTGGAGCGATGGTAGTACCGAAACGCTTCGCTCGCACACCATGGGCGCGCAGAGTGCTATCTACACCGCTTACTTCGAGGCCATGCGCTATGGCGTAACCGTGAATGTGAACAACGAAAACTATGGTAGCGTTACGCATGCTGGCACTCACGAATATCCGTACGACAGCACAATTACACTGAAACCTACGGCTGAACCTGGCTATAGATTTGTGAAATGGCAAGAAGATGACAACACCGACAACCCGCGCTACTATACGGTGACGGATAAGGCAGTTACCTTCACCGCAGTTTTCGCAAAAGATAGTTTCAAACTCTACACCATTGCCGATGGAGGTCTTGGCACAGTTACGCCAGCCACTGGTTCGAAACACGAATATCAGTCGCAGGTGAAAATTGAAGCTACGCCAAATGCAGGTTATCACTTCGCTCGTTGGCAGAATGGTGTAACTACTAGTCCTGTCTACTACGATGTGGTGGCGAAGGATTCTACCTACACGGCCTATTTCGAACCAAATCTGTACAAAATCAGCACAAAAGTTGATTGTGGCAGTGGCACAGATTGCGGCTCGGTAACGGAATTTGCCGATGGTCAGCCGTATGGTTCGAAAGTGAAAATTACCGCTACCGATGGCGAGGGTTACACATTCGACCATTGGAACGACGACCCAGCATTGACCGATCGCACCATCGAATATACGGTGCAGATAAAGGACGATACGCTCTTTGTGGCGCACTTCCGTCCGCTGCAATACTACATCACCATCGAGGCGCGCGAGGGCGGCTCTGTTTCGCCTGCGTCGGGCTATTACGACTACGGCACGTTGCTGAATATTGCTGCTACGGTAGACGATGGTTACACATGGGCAGGCTGGACCGATGGCGAAACGCAACAAAGTTTCAACTATCGTGTTGAGTCGCATGCGCAGAAGTTTACCGCTACCTTCACGCCAAAAACCTACACAGTCTATGGCGTGGCGGCTGTTGGTCACGGGGATTTTGGTACGGTTACCGATCAGCGAAGCGCAGAATACAAAAAGACGGTTACCATTACCGCTACTGGCGCAGAAGGCTACGAGTTTGATGTGTGGGAAGATGGTCATACCGCAAATCCGTATGTTTACACCATAAATGAGCCACGCGACACCACGCTGCGAGCCAAGTTCAAACCAAGAAAATACAAAGTTACCACTGGCGTGCAGAGCGGCTTGGGTAGCGTTACGCAAAACGGCATCGCAATAGATCAGGAGAAGTACGATTTTAAGACGCAGGTAGAATTGAAAGCAATTCCTTCTGCTGGCTACGAATTCAGCGGTTGGAGCAATGGCGAACCGAAATCGAAAAATCCGTACACATACACCATTGCGGCGCGCGACACTGCTATCTACGCCATTTTCGTTCCATCGGATTATTCGATAAAAGTCAATTACGATAGCGAGATGGGTACGGTTACTCCGCGCGACACGACCATAAAATTTGGTCGCTGGGCCGATTTGGTAGTAACCGAAAAACCGGGCTACACCTTTGTTGGCTGGGAAGACACGGGAAATAACAACAAAAACCGCACCTACTACATGGATGTGCCGGGCAATGTTACGCTCAATGCCATTTTCAAAGCCAACAGATATTACCTCACTGCCAAACCAGAATTCAATTCGCAAGGCACGGTAACGGGCAGCGACTCGGTTACATTCAACCAAAATGTAACAGTAACGGTAACCGAAAAAGATGGTTACACCTTCAGTAAGTGGAGCGATGGAAGCGAAGATAAGACGCATACCTTCAAGTACGAAACTGTCGGTAACTACACCATCACTGCCTACTTCACGGCAAATAAATACAATGTCGAGGGTCAGGTAAAAAGCGGTAAAGGTGAGATTTCGCCGCTCAAACAAGATGTAGCTTATGGCACTACGGGCGACTTTACAGCAACGCCAGCCAAAGGTTATTATATAGCCTCTTGGGATAATGGTATGAACGACCAAGAACGCCATTTCGTGCTCACCGTGCCGCGCGACACCTTCACCTATGTTATTTTCGAGCCAAACGACGTAACGGTGAATGTAGAGTCGAACAACGACCTCTGGGGCGATGTGGAAGTTGTGGGTGGTCCCGACCATAAATTCGATTCCACAGTAACCATCACGGCTACGCCTTATACGGGCTACAAACTGCTGCGTTGGGAGACTGAAGATGGCACAACCGCTGGCTCAAAAGAGAGCAAGACCTTCACAATCAACAACTTAAGCAGCGATACCACTTTCAAAGCGATATTTGGTCCGTTGTCGTGCACGGTGAAGACTGGTTCCGATGTGAACGGCTCTATTACGCCCGCCACAGGTTCGTACTCTTATCCGTACGATACCACAGTGACCATCACCGCTACGCCAAACGCTGGCTACGACTTCGATAAGTGGCGCGATCAGCCAACCGAAAAGGATAGGGTGATCAGTTACAACGTCAAGAATTTGGGCAAAGATACCACATTCTATGCCATGTTCAAACCTTTGCAATATGGGGTTTATGCAGTGGCATATGGCGGTCTTGGCACCATCACACTCGAAGGCGGCGAAGGAGATAAGGACTACAACTCGAAAGTGAAAGTAACCATTGTGCCGACGCCTGGCTACCATTTGGTAAATTGCCGAAACAGCAAAGATTCGATTGTTGGAACTAGCGAAAACTTTACCTACACGGTAGAGTTGGGTGGAACTACGCTTACTGCCTATTTTGCACAAGATACCTACACCGTTACTCTGGCTGCAAATCCTGCGTCGGCTGCTCAGACCTTGACCGGTGGCGGCGAATATACCTACGGACAAACTGCTGTGCTCGCGGCCGAAGCCAAGCATGGCTACAGGTTCGTATCGTGGAGTTTCGATCCAGATGCAAAAGCCAACTGCACATACAATGTAACTGGAACGGCTTATCTTATCGCTACATTCGAGAAAGATTCGTTCGATGTTGTTGCTACGAGTGCTAACAAAAATTGGGGCAGCGTTGCACCAGAGGAAAAGAGATACGAATATCAAACATCTGCCACTGTTACTGCCACGCCCGAACCTGGCTACCGGTTGGCAAAATGGAACGATGTGGTAGTGAAAGATGCCGATGGTTTGTCGCTCACAATACCGCTGGTGAACAACGACACCACGATAAAAGCCTATTTCGAGCCGATAAAATACGCCATCACCATCGAGTCGGAAGATAATGACAAGGGCATCACTTCGCCTGAGTCGGGTTCGTACCCATACGACACCACGCTCACGCTGAAAGCCACGGCAAAACCCGGCTACAAATTCGATCACTGGAGCGATGGTAACGGAAATGCGAGTCGCACCTACAAAGTGCTGAACCGTGACACGGTGTTCATCGCCTATTTCGAGAAAGATAGTTTCAAACTCTACACTGTGGCGGATCAAGGTCTGGGTACAATTACGCCTGCAACGGGTCTGAAACACGAATTTGGCGAGCACGTCACAATCACAGCCACAGCAAATCCAGGTTACCATTTCGCTCATTGGCAAAATGGAGAAACCGATGCTACTGTCTACTACGATGTTGTGGCGAAGGATTCGACCTACACGGCCTACTTCGAACCAAATCTGTACAAAATCAGCACTGCGGTCGACGAAGAGAAGCACGGTACAGTAACCAAATTCGCTGAAAATCAGCCGTATGGAACCACTGTGCAAATCACTGCAAAAGATAGTACGGGCTACACATTCGATCATTGGAACGACGACCCCACTTTGACCAGCCGCACCATCGACTACAAGGTGCAGATAAAGGACGATACGCTCTTCACGGCACACTTCCGCCCGATAGCATATCAGGTAAATGTTGTGGCAGGAGAGGGCGGTACGGCATCGCCTAAGTCGGACACTTACGATTACGATTCGCTGCTTACCATTGTTGCCGTGGCAAATCCTGGTTACAGTTGGGTTAACTGGAGCGATGGCGTGAAAGATTCGGTGCGCACCTATCGTGTGCTGGCCGAAGAGAAGACATTCACCGCCATATTCAAGCCAAATCAGTACAAGGTTTTTGGCGAAGTGGTCGCTGGTCAGGAAAAGCGCGGTAGCGTAACTCCCGATTTCTCTGAAGCCGATTTCAATACCACTGTTCGCCTCACGGCAAATGCTGAGACTGGTTGGGAGTTCGATAGTTGGGAAGATGGTTACAGCAAAAACCCATACGACTACAAGATAGCGACTCCGCGCGACACCACACTGCGCGCCAAGTTCAAACCTATCCAGTATAGGATAACCACTGGTGTTGAGAGTGGCAAAGGTAAGGTTTCGCCTGAGTTAGATGGATCGCTTGTCGACTTCGACTCGCTGCTGGTAATCACTCCAGTGCCTGATGCTGGCTACGAATTCGCTGGTTGGAGCAATGGCGTAAGCAAAGATCAAAATCCGTACAAATATCGCGTATTGGCAGTGAATGATACTACTATCAAAGCCAAATTTACGCCGATAACTTACACCGTATCCATTGTGGTGAACAATGGTGCATGGGGCGAAGTAACTCCGAGCGAAACCCAAGTGGCATACGGCAGTTCGGTCACTTTCGAAGTAACCGAAAACGATGGCTACTCTATCGACAAGTGGCAAGATAACAATCGCCAAGATAAGAAGCGCACTTATACGCTCAACACGCCAGGCAATGTTACGCTCTATCTCGATTTCAAAGCCAATACCTATACGCTCACGGCTAAGCCAGAATCGAACGAGAAAGGCGCGGTAACGGGCAGTGGTCAAGTTACTTACAATCAGCCTGTTACAGTTGAGGCGACCACGGATAACGAAGGCTACACATTCGATCATTGGAGCGATGGCAGTAGAGACAGACAGCACACATTTACATACACAACTGTTGGTAATTCTGAGATAATTGCCTACTACACAGCCAAAGAGTACAATGTATTTGCCAAAGTGCTTGGCGGCAAAGGTAGCGTCAATCCGCAGAAACAGAATGTTGCTTACAAAGGTTCTGCCGAATTTGTGGCGAAACCCGCTCGTGGCTACCAAGTGAAGACATGGGACGACAGCACAAACGAGCTGAAGCGCGACTTTACGCTGAACAATCCGCGCGAGGATTCTGTGGCGGTTACCTTCGAACCGATTGATGTGCAGGTTTTTGCAACTACCAATTCTACGAAATATGGCAAAGTTGAAGTGCTTGGCGGTTCTACGCATAAGTTCGACTCTACGGTCATTATCACGGCAACGCCAATGACTGGCTATGAGCTGCTGCGCTGGGAGACCAAAGACGGCACTTCGGTTGGTAACAACGACAGCCTGATGTTTGTGGTTAGTAGCGTTACCGACACCACCTTCAAGGCGATATTTAGCCCGCTGTCGTGCAATATCGTTACGCTTACCAATGGCTATGGCTCTATCACGCCAGCATCGGGTCAGTATCCGTACGACACCACGCTGACTATCACCGCAATAGCAGACGAAGGTTATCAGTTCGATAGTTGGAAATATCAACCTACCGAAACGAATGAGGTGATCAGCTATCAAGTCAAGAATTTGGGCAGGGATACCACATTCTACGTCAACTTCAAGCCGAGACAATACTACATGGCGGCTGTGGCCGATGGTGCTCTTGGCACGGTTACCATGACCGACCAAAACGGCGTAACTGGCAATGGTCTGAAGGATTATAAGTCGACAGTGACGCTCACGGTTGTGCCAAACGCAGGTTACAAAGTAACAGAATGGCGCAATTCGGCGGGCGAAGTGGTAGCGGGCAATGTTACCTCGTTCACCTACCAAGTGCCACTCGATGGAACTACGCTCACTGCCTATTTTGGCAAAGAAACCTATCATCTTACCGTTACGAGCGACAATCCATCGGCGGTTGAGAAAATATCGGGTGACGGCGATTACGTATATGGCTATGAAGTAACCGTTTCGGTTACCGAAAAACATGGTTGGCGGTTCAAACAGTGGGATTACGATGCCACTAAGGGTCAAACCCACCAATACAAGGTAACTGGCAATGCCATTATCAAAGCCGTATTCGAGAAAGACAAATTCCGTGTGCAGGCTACGAGCAACAACTACAGCATGGGCGATGTAACGCCGCGCGATAGTAGCTACGATTACCAAACCACGGCCTATCTCACTCCAGTACCTAAGACTGGTTATAGATTCGTAGAATGGCAAGATGCTAATGGGAATAGCCTTGGAAATAGACAGCCGTACGAATATTATGTTGAAGATGCTGCTTCGTTCAAAGCCATATTTGAGGAAGATGTATTCACAGTCTATACAGGAGTGAACGATGCTGCACTCGGTGAGGTAACGCCAATTTCTGGCTCACAAACATACAAATCGCCTATAGATGTCGTGGCAAAATCGAAATCGAAAGGCTACGAGTTTAAGTATTGGATGAACCAAGACAGTGTGAAGAATGGTACCGACAATCCGCGCCACTACACTGTGGAGGCACACGATACCACATTCATCGCATTCTTCGGTCCAGCAAGGTTCAAAGTGGAGGTTGCATCGGACAACTACAGCATGGGCAGTGTGAGCATTTCGCCTGCATCGAGCGACAAAAAATACTCATACTTGAGCAAAGTTACCGTTACGGCTACGGCCAAAGATGGTTATAGGTTCGACCACTGGAGCGATGGTAGCAGCGACTGCAGCCATGACGAGAGCTACGACTATTATGTCGACTCAGCAGATGTTGTTCTCACAGCCTACTTCATAAAGGATAAATTCCAAGTGCGCACTTCGGTGAACGACATCTACATGGGTACTGTTGATCCATCGGGCACGGGCATGTATCCGTTTAGCGATACGCTGCTGATTGTCCCGACGCCTATCGACGATGGCTACAAGTTTGCACGCTGGAGCGATGGTAACTTGAACAATCCGCGCAAGTACATTGTCGAGGCTAAGCCTGATACGCTGTTCCATGCAATATTCGAAAAGCGTAAATTTAAGGTCGAAGGTCTTTCGAACGACGACGAAATGGGTTCGGTTGTTCTCGTTCCCGAAGGCGATGCCAATGGCGAATACGAATATCTGAGCAGAGTGGTGCTACGCGCAGTGCCAGAGCCTGGTTATGAGTTTGCCGAGCATTGGGATGGCAGCACTACCAAAAAGGATTCTGTAGAATACACAGTGCTGGCCAAAGATGCTTCGTTCACTGCCTATTTCCGTGCAAAAGACATTAAGGTAACCATCGAAACCAACGATGCCAAGATGGGTTATGTAACGCCGGGTACGGGTTACTACAAGTTTAACACGAAGCAAGAGTTTGTTGCCACAGCAGAGACGGGCTACTACTTCTCGCATTGGGAGAATAAGCAGGGCGTGCGTGTAGGCTCTAACGCTAAACTTGATTGGAATGTGAAGGCGCAGGATACTACGCTCATTGCGGTGTTCAAGCCTGAGAGATATACAGTCAAGACTGTAAGCGCACAACCCGACTGGGGTACTACTTCGCCAGCAAGCGAGTCGCACGACTATCTAGACTATATCACCATCAGGGCTACGGCGAAACATGGTTACTACTTTGTAGGTTGGGACGACAACAATACTGGCAACAAAGACAGCGTGCGTTCAGTGAGTGTGGAAGGAGACATTACCTACACCGCTAAATTTGCTCGCGAAACCTACACTCTGACCACTGGAACTAGCAATGGTCTGTGGGGCACCATGACACCAGGCACGGGCTCGTATCTCTACGACTCTACCATTACGCTGGTAGCTACGCCTGTGCATAAGGGTTATAGGTTCGCTGGTTGGAGCGATGGCGATGGCTCGGGTGCAACGCGCATATTCAAAGTAACGGACGACACTACCATTATTGCCAATTTTGCCAAGGAAAAATTCTGGGTGAATGTAAGCACCGAAAGTGCTACGAAAGGCACAATAGAACTGCCCGACCCAGCTAGCGCACAGCACGAATACTACAGCGAAGTGAAGCTCAAAGCCGTGCCTGGGTCTGGTTACGAGTTCGACTACTGGAGTGACGATCCTAACCAAAAGAATGCCGAGCGCACCTACATTGTCGATACCGCCAATGTGAATATTGTGGCGCATTTCAAGAAAGCGCAGTACAGAGTCTATGGCAAATCGCACGACAGTTCGCTTGGTAAAGTTAAACCTGCTTCGGATTACTACACATACGATAGCACCATCTATCTGGTGGCTTCGCCTGCTACTGGCTACAAAATTGACCACTGGGAAGATAAGTATGGCAACAGAGTGGCTTCGGCTGTCGATAGCTTGGAATACACTGTAGAACCAGTGAAGGACACCACCTTCTACGCCTTCTTTGTGAAAGACAAATTTATGGTGCGTGTGCGTACCAACAATGCTAATTACGGCAAAGTAACGCCAACCACCGATGCGCAGTACGAGTATCAAGAGCCTGTAGAGATGACGGCTACGCCTGAATTTGGCTATCACTTTGTACGGTGGAACGATGGACACACGGGCGAAAACCCGCGCACCTATACGGTAGAAGCCAAGTCCGATACCACCTTCACCGCCATTTTCGAGCCTGATATTCACACGCTCACTGCTTCGGCATTCGAGAGCAAAGGTACACTTTCGCCATCGAGTGCTTCGGCGGCGCACGACTCTACCGTTTTGGTAACGGCCACGGCTAATACTGGTTACATATTCGACCATTGGCACGATGGTCATACGGGTGAAAATCCGCGTGGATTCAAGGTTCTTGGCGATACGAATGTTGTGGCTTACTTCAAACCAATTCAGTATTTGGTAACTATCGAATCGGAAAATACGGAGAAAGGTACGACTAGTCCTGATTCGAAGAAATACGATTATAATAGTGAGTTCGAGATATCGGCTACGGCTAAGCCGGGCTACACCTTTACTGGTTGGGACGATGGCAATGGCGCTAACCCGCGCACCATCACAGTTCCTGCGCACGACAATGCTAAATACATCGCTACATTCCGCGCTAATCCGCACACCATCTACGTCTATTCGGCCAACAAAGACGAAGGTTATGTAAGCCCAACGAGCAAGCAGGTCGAATTCAACTCGATTACCGAAATCAAGGCCATTGGCTACGATGGTTACACGCTCGACTACTGGTCGAACGAGGACAACACGGATACCATCAGTGTTTTGGACACGATGCAATTTAAATTGAATGTGGACCGCGATACTGTATTGTATGCACATTTCCGCCCGAAAGAGTACGAAGTTACGGCTGTGGCAAACTTCACCACGCGTGGTTCGTGCGATGTGAAAGATGGTTTTGTGAAATATAAAAAATCGACCGAAATAGAGGCGAAGGCAAACGATGGCTACTACTTCAAGCAGTGGAGCGATGGAAATGGTTTCAATCCACGCACTGTAACTATTAGTAAACCAGAAAACTACAATTTCGTCGCCATATTCTTGCCGAAACAGTACACGGTGAAAGTCACCAATGCCGATCCTACTATGGGTAATGTTACTGGCGGCGGCGATTGGGACTTCGACTCCACTATCTATGTTGTGGCTAAACCGTTGCACGCTGGCTATAGGTTCGACTATTGGAGCGACAAGGCTGGCAATGTCATCTCTAAGGGCATCTCTAATGGCGACGATAGCCTCGCATATCGGGTGAAGATAAAAGAGCCAGATACCACATTTGTGGCGCATTTTGCTAAGAACAAGTTCACTGTTACCATCAAGCCTAACCAAGATGGTTGGGGCGAGTTGAACAAAGGCACTGATAAGTACGAGTATGGCACTACGCTCGATTTGGATACCGTTAAGACCGCCTATGGTTACCATTGGGTTAACTGGTCCGATGGTACCTCGAAGCCTGCGCGTCAGATTGAGGTTCCTGCGAACAACGATGCAGTATACATTGGTAACTTTGCGCCAAACACGCACTATGTCGACATCGATTACGATAGCGACCAAGGCGATGTCTACTATGTGAATGCCGATGGCACGTACAAAACGCCTGCTTCTGGCACCTACAACTTTGGCGAAACGCACAAGTTTGTGGCTGTGCCAAAGACTGGCTACCGTGTAGAAAAGTGGAGCAACAAGACCAACGACAACGAAGAGATGTCGTTCAAGATGACGCTCGACGACGATACTGCGTTTGCCGTAACCTTTGTGGCAAATCGTTACCCAGTTCACATCAGGGTGAACAACCAGACAATGGGCGAAACCGATACCATCATGGGCGACTACAGTTTCCCATACGACTCCACCATCTACATCAGAGCCGTGGCGAAACCGGGTTACGAGCATTATGGTTGGGAAGGAATCACGTCCATTTCTAACCCATTGCAGTACAAAGTGAGAAACACCGACACCACATTCACGGCACTGTTCCGCAAACAGACCTATCAAATTACGGTGAATGTGGACGATGCGAAACACGGTTCGGCAGGCACATCGAACAAATACGCATACGAGGCGACGCCTCTACTGTGGGTAACAGAGAGCGATGGCTATCAATTTGACCATTGGATTGATGAGAATGGCAAGGACACTACGGCCAATCCACTGCAAATTACCGTAACTGGCGAGAAGACCTACACCGCCATATTCAAACCTAAACCTACCGAGGTGAAAGGTCAGGTAATGGCAGGCTTGGGTACGCTCAGTGGGCAGGGCAACCACGATTTTGATACAGAATTCGTGATAGAGGCAGTGCCTAGCTATGGCTACGACTTCGACCATTGGGACGATAATGGTTCTATCGAGGCTCAGCGTAGAGTCACGCTCTCGTCGCCATACCGCAGCGATACCACGTTCAAGATGCACTTCAAACGCCACATGTACAACGTTTCGGCCAAGGCTGAACCCGAAGGCGCTGGTACATTCACTGGCACGGGCAAAGTTGCTTACGAGGATGACTATTCGGTAACTGTAACCGAGACTCACGGTTGGCGCTTTACTGGTTGGGACGATAACATACAAGACTACACCAACAGCAAGCAGACAATGGGTGATGTGGAACTGATTGCTAAGTTCGAGAAGGCGCAGTTCACTGTTTCGGGCAAGATAATCAATGCCGAAACAGGACTCGAAGACTTGACCGTTGGTCAGATCGATGGTCTTGGTAATTATACGTATCAATCGCCTGTAATGCTTACTGCTTCGGGCTTGACTGGTTGGGTGTTTGTCGACTGGATTGATCAGCCTGGCACATCAAATCCGCGTTCGTTCTACCTCCAAGATAACAAAGAGGTTTCGGCTAAGTTCCAGCGTCAGACCTACAACATAAATGTAACTTACGATGGCAACATGGGTCGTATTACGGGCGATGGTCGTTACAAGTATCAAGAACTGGTAACGCTGAAGGCCGACACAGTCTATGGTTACGACTTTAAGGGTTGGAAGTTGGAAGATGGCTCTTTGCTCGATGGGCAAAAGCACAATCCGTACACATTCAATGCCTCAGAGAATCGCAACATCACGGCAGTGTTCGATAAACATTTGTTCCATGTAATTGGCGCATCCGAAAACATCGCATATGGCTCGGTTTCTGGCACGTCTGATTACGCATACCGCGAGACTGCAACCCTTGTGGCAACACCAAACGCAGGCTACAAATTCGATGGCTGGGTTGATGGCGCTGCTTACGATGAAACGCGCACATACACGGTGCTGAAAGACTCCACCATCACGGCTAAGTTCCGCCGCAAAGATGTGTGGGTGAATATTACCAGTGCTGATGTATCGATGGGTCAAACCAAAGGCACAGGTAAATACCTCTATACAGATCCTGTGAACATAGAGGCTGTGCCTAACTATGGTTATGCATTCTCGCACTGGAGCAATTTCCAAAATGGTGGCGATACCATTAAAGATGCAAATGGAGATCCACAACCGCAGGCATACCAAATCAATGCTACCGAGGATTTTACGCAGTACGCCATCTTCAAGATTGATCAGTTCAAGATTACGGTGATTACTGCCGACACCGCGCAAGGTACGGTTTCTGGTGGAGGATCGTTCAACTATGGCTCTAACACTGAAATTAAAGCCATACCAAAATATGGTTACGACTTTAGCCATTGGAACGATAATCAAGGAGGTAAGACTCGCACAGTTATTGTCGATAGCAACTACACATTCATTGCTCACTTTAAACCTCTGCAGTACACCATTACGGTGAAATACGAGCCGAACATGGGCGAATATGTAACTTGCAACGGCCAATATAATGGCGGCACATACGATTATCTTGCCGATATCAACTTGATCACTTCGCCGAACTATGGCTACAAGTTTGTAGGATGGATAGACGAAGCCACTGGCGATACGCTTGGCACGAACGAGAAACTCTCATTCCAAATCAAGCGCGACATGACCATAAGAGCTGCCTTCGGACGGCAAACTTACACAGTCACTGTAGTTTCGAGCAACGAAGCAGAAGGTACAGTCTCTGGTGGTGGCGACTGTCTGTTTGGCGATAGGCCAATTCTCCACGCCCATGCGAAATATGGTTACGAAATTGACCACTGGGAAGATGCCGATGGCAAAGAGCTTGGCTTCAACTTGGAGGATTACCAGATTACAGTGCTTGGTAACGCTAAGTACACAGCCTATTTCCATCCATTGGATATGACTGTGGAGGTATTCACCACCGAGGGCGGCACGGTAAGCCCAACCAAGACTACGCTGAAGTATGGTAAGCCTGTCGAGATAACGGCAACTGCCAACTATGGCTACAAGTTTGTTTATTGGGAGCCTAAAAACTCTACCGAAACGCCTACCGACAATCCGCTTAACTTCACGCTCACGGCCGATACGTCGTTCACTGCTCACTTCGAGAAGAAGGATATGAACATCACTGCCAACAGCAACGGCCATGGCACAGTGACGATTTATGGTGGTTCGCCGCAAAAGTATCTGTCGGAGGTAACCATTAAACCAGTGCCTGAGTTTGGCTACGAGTTCCAACAGTGGAACGATGGCTTGCGCGACGATCCGCGTACGTTCACGCTCTACAAGGATACCTCGTTCACTGCCACCTTCCGCCCACGCAAGTTCAAAGTAACTGTGTTGGCAAAAGATAGTTTCATGGGCACTACCATAGGCACAGGCGACCAATACGACTACATGACGACGACAACCGCTCGTGCCACGGCAAACTACGGTTACGACTTCGTCGCTTGGCTCGATGGTAAGGGCGATACTATCACTAAGGTTGATGGTCCTATAACTGTCAATATTCTTAGTCCTGATACCACCATTACGGCACTGTTCGACTTCCATAAGTGGAGTTTGAAGACCAATGTGGTAGATACGCAAAGCACTTGGGGTCGCGTAACGCCTCTCGATACTCTGATACAGCACGATCACGAGGTAACTATCGATGCTATACCAGAATATGGTTTCGAGTTTGCAGGCTGGAGCGATGGCATGGCCGAGGGCGCAAGCCGCACCGTGACGATGAAACGCGATTCGTCGTTCACACCGCTGTTCCGCCGCAAGTACTACACCATCACCATGAGTGCCAACGAACCTACTTGGGGGCAAACTCTGGGTGGCGGCAGCTATCAGTACGAGACCAACTGCAAGCTGGAGGCTAAAGAGTACCATGGTTACAAGTTCGTCCGCTGGCTCGATGGTAAAGCCGAAACGGTGGTTAATCATGAGGATAGCACGCGCAATCCGCGTTACTTAATGCTGACGTGCGATACCATCATCAAAGCCATCTACCGCAAAGATACATTCGAGATCTCCGGTAAGGCAAGCGAGCAGCACATGGGTGAGATTCAGGGTGTGGGTCGCTACGCCTACGGGGCGAAGATAAGTCTGACGGCTGTTCCGAACTATGGCTATCAGTTCTTGAGATGGGAAGATGGTGGCAAAAACCCGCGCACCGTCGAAGTGCTCGACAACAAGACCTACACGGCAGTGTTTGGCCCGAAAGATATGCACATCCAAGTCTCTACGCCAAAGAGCGACATGGGCGAAGTCGCTGGCGAGGGCTGGTTCCCATACAAGACCGAGCAGACTATAACTGCTACGCCAAAGTATGGCTATGAGTTTGTACATTGGCTCGATGGCGCGAATGGCATTGTGGTGAACCACGCCGATAGTAGTAAAGCCGAGCGCCACGTATTCCTCGAGAAGGATACATCGTTCGTTGCCATATTCAAGCCGAGCGTCTGGACGCTGAGTGCCGATGTGCAGTCGACCGACAGCGCCTACACCGCTACCGACATGGGCTTGGTTCGTGCTCACATTGGCACCGAACTCGATACGCTCACTGGCATTTGGAAGCACGATATCTACGGCGAACACAACGACGAGATGTACATCGAAGCAGTGAAGAACTATGGTTACGACTTCATAAAGTGGAGCGATAACACCACAGGTGCAACGCGCAAGTTCCACATCACGAGCGATACCGCGTTCACGGCAGTGTTCTCGCCGCATAAGTACACCGTAACGGCTCTGCCAAACAACACCGACTATGGTACGGTTCTTGGTGGCGGCAGCTACGACTATCTGAAAGAGGCACACCTCGAGGCTCAGCCTAAGGCGCATTATCATTTTGTGAAGTGGAGTACTGGCTTGGAGAATGTTACAACGCTCGACACTACGGTCTATCGCGACATCTCCATTCAAGCCGAGTTCGCTATCGATAACTTCGAGATAAAAGTAGAGGTTAACGACGATACCAAGGCGCATGTACTCCGTGGTAATGGCACCTACGACTATGGTCAGACAGCAACCATCGAGGCCGAGTCGCTCGACCCGGAGACCTATCAGTTCATTCAGTGGAACGATGGCAACACCGAAAATCCGCGTCGCGTGTCGGTTGTTGGTCCTGCTACCTACATTGCCGAATATGCTCGCGTATTCAAGATATCGGTTTCGGCCGAAAATAGCCAACTTGGTAGCACCAGCGGTTCGGGCTTCTATGCCGAAAATCATGAGATCGAGATTCAGGCTTATCCGAAGTCGGGCTACTGCTTTTATCATTGGCTCGAAGGCGATGGCGACCGCGTCGATTCGCTCGAAGGTCAGAAGAACCCGCGCACCATTGTGGTGAAGGGCGACAGCACCTACAAAGCAGTGTTCGTTCCAATGCCGCAAATATCCATCAAGCCTTATCCAACATCGAACACCATTTGCCAAGGCGATACCATTCGTCTAGAGAATGTTTCGCATGCAGGCAACTACTGGATTAAGTGGAGCGGTCCGAACATTGTCGATGGTGTCGACAACGAGAAAGTGCTGCTTGCTACGCCAAGCGACACGACAGTCTACACCGTCGAGGTGGGCAACGAGGCTCTCAGCTGCACTGTAACGGCCTCTATCACCATCAATGTAGTTCCTCTGCCAAAACCGACCATCATCGCTCCTACACTGGTTTGTGAAGGCGATAGCACCTATCTGCGCGCCAAAGACGGGCACCGTTACTTGTGGAGTTCGGGCGACGAAGGTGCAATCACACGCGTAGTGCCAGTTTGCGACACCACCTTCTGGGTTGTGGCGTGGAACAAATACGGCTGCCAAGGCGATACCGTATGGCATCACATCAGTGTGAACCCGCTGCCAAAGACCGCTATCGATGCCGATAACGAGATTATCTGCTACGGCGACACGGCGCGCATCACTTGCAAACTCGATCCGTCGCTCGACGCTGGTCGTTACCTGCAACACTGGCGCGCTGGTGGCGGCTGGATTACTCGCGACAATCTGTCGATCGATAGCATTGCGGTGCGTCCCGAGAAATCGGCCACCTACTACTGTTACACCACCGACACGCTCACGGGTTGTGTTAAGATCGATAGCATGCACATCAGCGTGAATATGCTGCCCGATGTGCAGTTGCGCACTTCGTTCGATACCACCAAGGTGTTCTGCGCTGGCGATGCTGCCATTCTCACCGTCGTGCCGAAAGATGCTTATCTGGCCGAGGAGCTCAACTACTTCTGGTTCCGCGATGGCGACGCCATTGGTGGCAACACGCAGACGTTGGTCGACTATCCAGAAGCAGCCATCGACGGTCGCCGCGATACGGTCTACACCTACAGCGTGCAGATATTCAGCAAGAATGGCGGTTGCCAATCTGTTTCGCAAGGCTTGACGGTTCGCCTGAAAGTGGGCGCATTGCCAAATCCTGAAATAGAGGCGTATGTGCTCACCGACGACTACAAAGTGGGTGTGAACGATACCGTCTGCGCCAACACGCCAATGCGTCTGTTCGCTAAGCAAATCGATCGCGCCATATTCACCTATCGCTGGTACTCGCAAGTGGCTGGCGAAGAGGGCGAAATAACCAACTACGACGACGACATCGACGAATATGTCGACATAGTGCCTGAGCACACATCAACCTACACGCTCACCATCACTAATGAGATAACGGGCTGCTCACGGTTGATCACTCGCACCATATTCACCATGCCGATGCCTGAGATAATGGTTGTTTCGAGCACCACCGATGCTATGAAGGCTTACACCGACAGCGCAAGCACCAAAGTCTGCGTTGGCTCCGACCTGAAACTGAAAGTGATGAGCCGCGACAGCGTAGAACTCGACAAACGCTACGATGTAACTTGGTTCCGCGACGAGGTTGAGGTCTCGCACGACTCCGTCATCACCATTCCAACAACCGATGTGATGGACGCTGTCTATCGCGTGGAAGTGGTGAACAAGACTAGCGAGCATGTGCTCTATTACTGCCCGTTGAGCTTGAAACACGCCGTTTCGGTACAAGAGACGCCTGCTGCATTCACCGTAGGTGCTTACGGCAGCGATGGTCACCAACTGAACGACACCGTGCGTGTAGTCGCTGGCCGACCCATCACACTCAAAGTTTCGTCGCCTGTCGATGGCTTGCGCTACCGCTGGACCGACAATGCTGGCAATGTCTTCACCAAAGATTCGTCGGCCTATGTGATGACTCCAACGCGTACCACAACCTACACCGTTACTGCTTCGAACACGGCTGGTTGCAGCTACACAGCTTCGTACACCGTGAATGTCGATACTAAGAGCGGCGTTCAAGTGAGTGGTGTTGGCGGATTGCAAGTGCTCTGCCCAGGCAGCGCAACCAAAGTGTATGTGGTTGGTGCCAACAGCAAACGCGGCGACAAACTGCTATGGAGCACGGGCGAAGAGACCGATACCATCGGCATCAACGCTACGGGAACGTACTATGTTTACCTCACCCGCTTGAATTCTGATTATGCTTATCAAACCACCTATGCCGAATTTACGATAGGTGCCGCCGAGGCTCCAGCCGCCGAGCTTACTGCTCCAGAGGTTATCTGCCCGAGCGACTCTGTCATCGTCATCCCGTTTGTCATCAAGCAAGGCAATCCAGTGCGCTACTCGTTGGTATTCGATTCTGCTGCAAGGGCGGCTGGCTTCGCTGATGTTCAGAGCCACACGCTCTCGTTTGTAAGCGATTCCGTATCGTCGTATGGCAACATCAGACTTGGTGTTGATCGCACCATGTCGAAAGAGGGCAACTACAATGTTGGCATCACGCTGTGGAACGCAATGGGCTGCGCAAGCACCACCTACAACATGCCGTTCGCACTGCGCGAGTCGGATGTGATAATCGATGTTATCGACAGTGCCACCATAAAAGTGAACTACGCCGATGTAGAACACTATCAGTGGTACAAAGATGGCGCTAAAGTTGGCTCCGATAAATTCTACTTCAACGAGGTTGGACAAGACAGTCTGAACGGCATCTACAGCGTAACGCTTACGCTTGTCGATGGCAGCACGCGCCGCTCTTGCCCAACGCCGCTGCTCACGCACAAGCTAACCACTGTGGTAACGCCCGATACGATTGTTAAGCCCGATGGTAGCGACACTACAGTAACGCCCGATCCGACCATTCCAACTGAGTTGTGCTACAACACTACACTCAGCATGATCTATGTCAATGGCGATTCGCTGGCTGGCTTCCGTCCGACTACCTACAATTACACCGTGATGTTGCCTTATGGCACAAAACAGAGCGATGTTCCGAATAGTTCGGCGGTTACAGTCGATCAGAACAACGAATATCAGGTTCACAACATCACGCAAGACGATAAATCGACTGTGAAGATTCAAGTTGGTTCGCTCTGCGTCGATGTCGATAGTGGCTCAGTCTATACCGTGAAGTTCGATATCGATACTGCACGCATCTGCACACTCACGCTCAAGGCTTCGCCAGAAGATGAGTATGCCGACACACTCGAAGGCGGTGGACAATATCGCATCGGAACGATTGTAACGTTGCATGTTGCGCCTGTAAATGGCTATCAGCTCGATGGTTGGAGCGACGATGCCGATAATAAGGAGGTTACTCGCACCATCACGCTGTTGAGCGATAGCACCATTTCGGCTCTGTTCGTACCTGCCGAGAAGTTCCACTACACAGTGAATGTGGTAGTCGACGACAACTGCTTGGGTTATGGTACAGTTTCGGGTGGCGGCTACTTCCTTGGTGGCGAATCGATACAGATTGAGGCCAAAGCCAACGCAGGCTACGAGTTCGCACACTGGAGCGATGGCGTGGAGGATAACCCGCGCAACATAGTTGTGGAGCGCGACTGGACCTACATAGCGCAGTTCCGTCATTTGGGCGATGCCATCGAAGAGATAGCCGTTGGCGGTTGCGTGGTATATGTGGTACACGACCGCATCTTTGTCGAAAGCGATAGCGAAACCGATGTGTTTGTCTACAACACCGTAGGTCAATTGCTCGACTACAAAGAGAACACTACCGAATACACGCTGCGTGTGCCTGTGGCTGGCGTCTACCTTGTGAACATTGGTACCGAAGTAGTGAAAGTGATTGTGCATTAAGCATTTACGCTAAAAAAAAGAAAAGTCGCTGCATCAGTTTGATGTAGCGATTTTTTTTTGTATATGTTGCATATGTAAAAAATAATTTGTAACTTTGCGGCGGTATTTATAATTTTAATTCATTATGAAGAAAATTCTTTTTTTCGTTGCACTTTTGTATGCTAGTGCAATGGGGGCTACTTCCTATGGTTTGTGGCTCAACGACACGCAAATGACCAGTGAAAACTGCTCATTTATGAATGGGAAAGTCGCCTATAATGCGGCAGCTAATGTCTTGACTATCGATAATGCGAATGACACGGCAAGTCGGTTGCTTGTTTGTCAAGATGTTACGCTAAAATTTGTCGGGAATTCAGTTCTTGGTGGTATTTTCCAGAGTAATCCAGACGATGTTTATACAATTACTATCAAAACTGAAGGTAATGCGAAACTTACTCTGCCTCATGAGGGAACATTCTATGTAAACGATTTTATTGTAACTTTTAAAAATTGCAATTTTACGCTCGAAAATTCATCGCCTTTCAGCATTACTCAGGCTACGTTGTTTGCAGGCGAAATTATACTCGAAGGGTGTTCTATTTCGAATCCTACACGCGCACTAATTTCCGAAATAGATAACACGGGTTATTATACCATTACCGATAATGATGGTGATTTTATGCGTTCTATTACAATTAGTGCTACGGAAACAGGAAGTGCTGACGCTCCAGATGAGGATAATGGACTTGTGAAACTTACATCGGTTGTCTATGGCTCAGACAATGAAAGTCGTAATATAGTTGTTGCAGGTACAGATGCTTCGAATGTTAATCGTAAATGTGCGATTGTACGAAATCGTACAAATTCGGCAAGTCTTGAAATGGCAAAAAAAATTGCTGAAGATATTTTTTCGAGTGAAATGACACGAATGGACATTAACCTTCCAGATCCAATAACGGCAATTATTCAGTTTGGTGAATCTTCGCAATTTGAGGGTGAAAGTGAGGTTTGCGTGGTTGAAACTAATTATTTAGATGAAATGCCTGCTTTTTTCAAATATTATCCCCATGTTGGTGAAAGTGGTGAGGCTCATGGTCAGTGTCTATTTCCACTTGCATTGGTCAATTTAGCAAATCAAGGTGAATATCTTGAAAATGAGCCTTGTATGACAATCTATATCAATCCTGATAACGACTATTATTATGGTGAAGACCCAGAAGGAATACAAAGTAATCAATATGATATGGTCTCCGTTATTTTGCGTGGATTAGTTATAGGTTGCGGGTTTAAAAGCTCGTTTGCAGTTGACTCTGACGGAGATTTAACTATCGGGATAGACCACAAAGGTAAAAAATATCTTACAGCATTTGATGCACGACTGCAGGGGTGCGACTTAAGTTATTCTATTCTTGATTATGCTTATGGTAATGCTGATTTGCATGTGCTACTTGATACGAGCGTCTTTGGGCCAAGACATGTATCTTTGCATAATGATTTATTAGGATGCAAAACATGCACTCCTACAATGGTGACATTGAATACATTAAGTTATCATGATGACGCTAATGATACAATAGAATTAATGTTCCCAACACTATATAAAGGAAGTGTTGTAAGAAAAATAACGCACAATACCGAAGAGGTTTTGCATGGTTTGGGTTGGCAATTCGATTTGGCTGTGTCAGATAATGACGATGGTATCCTTCCACTTAGTATTTCTGGTAATTCAGTGTTGCGTGCTAATGCAAATTATACATTTAGTGTCAATGGCGGAAATGGGCAGGCAAACTTGAGTTGCAAGCTTTTTTGTTCTGATAGTACATACACGCTTGCTCCTAATGCTTATGAAAGTTTAGATGTATCTTTCGTTACATTACCAGACAACGACTGGCGTCGCAATCCACAAAATAACAACATAATGGGTATTGTGAAGGCGGAAGAAGAAATCGTGGTTAATAATCGAACAGTAAGAAAAATTATCGATTTCCCAATAGAAATTCCATACAAGCCCAACCATCCAGTTTGTGAGTTTGCTGAAATTCCAAGTGGAGATTCGTTGAATGTTTCAATTAGGGCTTTTGCAAATGGAAGTGATAAGTATATTGTGACTTGTACTCCAATAACACCTGGATTTAGCACTTGCGATACCATCGAGGCTGATATGCTTGAATATGTGGTGCAAAATCTACCAGCAAATAAACAGTATGGTATAAGTGTTGAAGGATTG
>CAVHRT010000004.1:0-44700 GCA_963638355.1 Flexilinea sp.
AAAATCAAACGCGTTTGTTTTGCCGAACGGAGCAAAAATCTTGCGAAGCAAAAACCTAGAAACTAAAAATCAACACGTCAACCAACTTTATAAACTTTCAAACTTTACGAACTTTACAAACTGAAGATGGATTTTTCGCTCCAACATACCGACACGCACACTGCAGCCCGCGCAGGGTTGATAACGACCGATCATGGGCAGATAGAGACGCCAATTTTTATGCCTGTTGGCACTTGCGCCTCGGTGAAGGCGGTGCATTTTCGTGAGTTGAAAGACGACATCAAAGCGCAGATAATTCTTGGGAATACCTATCATCTCTATCTCCGTCCAGGGCTGAAAATTCTGGAAGAAGCAGGCGGATTGCATCGTTTCAATGGCTGGGACCGCCCCATTCTTACCGATAGCGGCGGATTTCAGGTTTTTTCACTGTCGGGAACGCGCAAAATGACCGAAGAAGGCGTGGTTTTTAATTCGCACATCGACGGTTCGCGCCATCTGTTCACGCCCGAAAATGTGGTGGAGACGCAGCGCACCATTGGTGCCGACATCATCATGGCTTTCGACGAATGCACGCCTGGCACAGCCGACTATCGCTACGCCAAAGAGTCGATGGAACGCACACAACGCTGGTTGGCGCGCGGACTGAAACATTTCGACGAGACCGAGCCAAAATATGGTTACAAGCAGACATTTTTCCCGATAGTGCAAGGTTGCGTCTATCCCGACCTGCGCCGCGCCTCGGCCGAATTTGCCAAAGCGCAAAATCGCGAAGGTTACGCCATTGGCGGCTTGGCGGTGGGCGAACCAACCGAGAAAATGTACGAGATGATAGAGGTGGTGAACGCCATTTTGCCAACCGACCGTCCGCGCTACCTGATGGGCGTAGGCACGCCGGCCAACATTTTGGAAGGCATTGCACGCGGCGTGGACATGTTCGACTGCGTGATGCCAACGCGCAACGGGCGCAACGCCATGCTCTTCACGCGAAACGGCATAATGAACATGAAAAACGCCAAATGGGCACACGATTTCACGCCTATCGATCCCGAAAGCGACTGCTATGTGGACCAAGCGTACACAAAAGCCTACCTGCGCCACTTGTTTGTAGCGGGCGAATATCTGGCAGGACAAATCGCCTCCATTCACAATTTGGCATTCTACCTGTGGCTCGTTGGTGAAGCACGAAAACATATTTTCAATGGCGATTTTGCCGTGTGGAAAGAGGAAATGGTTGGACGCGTAATGAGGAGACTCTAAAAAAAAGTGAGTAGTGAGGAATTTTTCAATTGATAATTGACAATTGACAATTGATAATTTTTTGCAGTCCGCTATGGATAACGACAATCTGAAATTTGAAATCTGAAATCTTTCAATGTTGAAGCACCTCGATTGGTACATAATTAAGAAATATCTTGGCACATTTGCGCTGTCTATTGTGCTGATTATCAGCATTTCTGTGATATTCGATTTCACTGAAAAAATCGACGATTTCATGGAAAATAATGCGCCGTGGCAAGCCATTGTGTTCGATTATTACCTGAATTTCATTCCGTTTTTCACCAACATGTTCACGCCGCTGTTCGCCTTCATTTCGGTGATATTTTTCACTTCGAAACTGGCCAACAATAGCGAAATCATAGCGATGCTTGCGGGCGGAATGAGTTTTCACCGACTGCTGCGCCCTTACATGATTTCGGCCGGATTGATCGCTGTTTTTTCGTTTGTGCTGATGAGTTTTGTGATTCCGCCAGCCAACCGCACCCGCCTGAAATTTGAGGATCAATATGTGTCGCGGTTCACGTCGGACGTGGCGCGCAATGTGCAGATGGAGATTGAGCCAGGCATCATCGCCTATCTCGGTAGATACGAAGAGGCGACGAACGTTGGGCGCAATTTTTCGCTCGAGAAATTTGAGGGTAAAACGCTCGTCTCGCGCCTCACAGCCCGCGAAGTGGTGATGGATTCGCTCTATCATTGGACGGTGAAAAACTATCTGATTCGCAATTTCGATGGCATGTACGAGCACATCGCGCAAGGCAACATGCTCGACACGGTGATCTACATGGATCCTGCCGACTTTTTCATCACTGCCAAAGAGGCTGCGCAGATGAACACGCCGCAACTGAAACACTACATCGAAAAACGCAAAGAGCGCGGACTTGGCGGCACGCAGGCTTTCGAGGACGAATATCACAAACGCTACTCCACACCGCTGGCGGCACTCATATTGACGCTGATTGGCGTGTCGCTTTCGAGCAAAAAAATTCGCGGTGGAATGGGCGTGAACATCGGCATTGGCATCACGTTGAGCGCGCTCTACATCTTGTTCACCACCTTCTCGAGCCAACTCTCCATCGCTGGCAGCATGAATCCGCTCTTGGCCGTTTGGTTGCCCAATTTGATATTCCTTGCCATCGGATTATATCTCTACCACAAAGCCCCTAAGTGATGCTTCTGAACGAATTTCTCGATATTTATGCGCGCCATCCGCTGATCGATCGCTTGGCGGAATGGACACGCAGCGATCAACGCCACATCAGTCTGAACGGACTACTCTGCTCCGCCAAGGCCCTTACAACAGCCGCATTGATGCAAAAAACAGAGCGGCACATCATCGCCATTCTCGACGACGAAGAACAAGCGGGCTATTTCTATCACGACATTGCGCAACTGTTTGGAAAAGAGCGAGTTGCATTTTTTCCGACCATCTACAAATATGCTCACAAACGTGGCACAACCGATGCCGCCAACGAGATTTTACGCGCCGACACGCTCAACCATCTGCAAAACGCTGAACCGTGCGTGGTGGTAACTTATCCTGATGCGCTGATGGAAAAGGTGGTGCGCGCCGCCGATTTCGATCAAATCCGTATGAGTCTAGCCAAAGGCGACAGCATCGACAGCGAGAAACTGACCGAAACGCTCGAACGATTTGGCTACGAAAACGTGGATTTTGTGTACGAGCCAGGGCAATTTTCGGTGCGCGGCAGCATTGTCGACATATTCTCGTTTGCCAACGAACTGCCCTATCGTCTCGACTTTTTTGGCGATGAAATCGATAGCATTCGCACTTTCGACATCGAAAAACAACTCTCCATCGATGAGCAGACGCAAATAGCCATTGTGCCAGACATGCAAAAAATTTGCGGTGAACAGGTCAGTTTGCTGCAGTTTGTCAGCCCCGAAACGCTGATTGTGGCGAGCAACCTCCGCATGATGCGCGATCGAGCCAACCAACTCTACAACGATGCGCTGGTGAAAGCCAACGAGACGCAAAAAACGCCCGATCTTAGCGCAAAACTTGCCCTTGGCGACGAACTTTTGGAGCAAGTCGAGCAGTTTCAGACCATAGAAATAGGCAAAAACTATTTCGAAGGTGAAAAAATAGATTTTCAGACCTCGCCACAACCCATTTTCCACAAAAATTTCGACATTGCATCGGCAGAATTCAAAAAATATCTGGCTGAAAATTACACCATTTTCATCGCTAGCGACAGCAAAAAACAGACCGACCGCATCGCATCAATCTTTTCCGAACGTGGCGACAACATCGCATTCACACCCATTCTGAAAACCGTTCACGAAGGTTTTGTCGACCACGATTTGCGCCTCTGCTGCTTCACCGACCATCAGATTTTCGATCGTTTCCACAAATTCACCCTGCGCAGCGACACAGCCCGCGCTGGCAAAGTGGCAATGACGCTGAAAGAGCTGAATCAGTTCAAAGTGGGCGACTATGTGGTGCATATCGACCACGGTGTGGGCGTGTTTGGCGGACTGCAAACCACCATGGTCAACGGCAAGCCGCAGGAGGTTATCAAGCTGATTTACAAGGACAACGACATCATTTTTGTGAGCATTCATGCGCTGCACCGCATTTCGAAATACAAGAGCAAAGAGGGCGAAGAACCACGCATCAACAAACTTGGCACTGGCGCATGGGAACGGTTGAAAGAGCGCACCAAGAGCAAGGTTAAGGACATTGCCCGCGACCTGATAAAACTCTACTCGCAACGCTTGGCGCAGAAAGGTTTCGCCTACTCGCCCGACGGCTACTTGCAGCACGAGTTGGAGGCGTCGTTCATCTACGAAGACACGCCCGACCAGCAAAAAGCCACCAGCGATGTGAAACACGACATGGAGTCGGATCGTCCGATGGACCGCCTTGTGTGCGGCGATGTAGGTTTTGGCAAGACCGAAGTGGCAATACGCGCTGCTTTCAAAGCCGTAACCGATGGCAAACAGGTGGCAGTGCTTGTGCCGACCACCGTTTTGGCGCTACAGCACTACAAAACTTTCAGCGAGCGACTGCACGATTTTCCAGTGAAAGTGGAATACTTGAGTCGCGCCAAAACGACAAAGCAAGTCAAAGAAATTCTGCAAAAACTGGCGAATGGCGAAATCGACATACTCGTCGGCACGCACAAACTGGTGGGCAAAGAGGTGAAATTCAAAGACCTCGGACTGCTGATAATCGACGAGGAGCAGAAATTTGGCGTATCGACCAAAGAGCGACTCAAACAGATGAAAATAAACGTCGACACGCTCACACTCACAGCCACGCCAATTCCGCGCACACTGCAATTTTCGCTGATGGGCGCACGCGACCTTAGCATCATCAACACGCCACCACCAAACCGCTATCCCGTGATGACCGAAGTGATAGAATGGGACGACAATGTGGTGCGCGAAGCCATCAGTCGCGAGATGGATCGCAACGGACAGGTTTTCATCATCAACAACCGCATACAAAACATCTATCTGCTAGCCGAAAAAATACGCCAACTTGTGCCTGATGCACGTGTGGCAGTGGCTCACGGACAGATGCAACCCGCCGAACTTGAGCAGATTGTGGTCGATTTCATCAACTACGACTACGATGTGCTGCTCGCCACCACCGTGGTGGAATCGGGCATCGACATGCCGAATGTGAACACCATCATTGTGAACAAGGCTAACATGTTCGGACTCAGCGACTTACACCAACTGCGCGGTCGCGTTGGGCGCAGCAATCGCAAAGCCTATTGCTACCTGATAGCACCGCCACTGAAAGAGCTTACCGACGACGCGCGCCGCCGCCTGCAAGCCATCGAGACTTTTGCCGACCTTGGCAGCGGATTCAACATTGCCATGCAGGACCTCGACATTCGCGGCGCGGGCAACATGCTCGGTGCCGAACAGAGCGGTTTCATCGCCGATTTGGGTTACGAAACCTACCAAAAAATCCTGAACGAAGCCATGCAGGAATTGCGCGACGAAGAGTTCCCCGATCTTTTTGCCGACAACAACGAGAAACGCTTGTATGTATCTGATTGTCAGATAGAATGCGACCTCGATGTGGCATTCCCAGCCGATTATATTTCGAATGTTTCGGAGCGCATGACACTCTATCGCGAGCTCGACAACATCGACAACGAGGCGGCACTGCAGGCTTTCGAGAGTCGTTTGATCGACCGCTTTGGCCCTATTCCACCCGAAGCCGACGACCTAATGCAACTGCTGCGTCTGCGCTGGCTCGCCACGCAAAACGGCATCGAGCGATTGACGCTGAAAAACGGCCGCATGACCTTCTATCTGGTGAGCAATGCCGAATCGCCATACTACCAATCGGACGCTTTCCAAACGCTGATAAACTACATCTGCGACCACCCAGCAAACGCCCGTCTTGGCGAACGCGATGGCAAACGCTTCGCCTCATTCTCGCCCGTTGAAACAGTGGCAGCAGCCCGCAAGATATTCGACGAAATGGCAGAAAAATTGAAGAACGCTTAATAAATTCAAACTTATTTCGTATCTTTGCAAATCGATTATCGCAAAAAAGATTGTTCAAACCAAAAATAACCGCTATGCCAACCATCGACGAAGTAAAGAACGACGAACGCTACATGAGGCTTTTGGCCGAGAAATTTCCAACCATTTCGGCTGTTACCACCGAGATTATCAACCTCGAAGCCATTTTGAGTCTGCCCAAAGGCACGGAGCATTTTGTGTCGGATCTGCACGGTAGCGATGGCGCATTCATTCATATTGTGAAAAATGCGTCGGGCGTCATTCGTCGCAAGGTGGACGACACCTTTGGCGATCGCCTATCGGAAGAGGAGAAACGCGCGCTCTGTGCCTTGATCTACTATCCCGACGAGCGTTTGGCGTATTACCATGCCGAAGGATTCGACATGGAGCCGCTCTATCGCACCAGACTGCAGCAAATTGTTGAAGTTACGCGCGCCGTGACGGTGAAATATACCCGCTCGAAAGTGCGCAAAATGCTGCCGAAAGAGTTTGCCTACGTCATCGAGGAGTTGCTGCACGAATCGACCGCCGAAAAAGACCGTCAGGACTACTACAATGCCATTATCGACGCCATAATTGCCACAGGACGCGCCGAAGCGCTGATAATTGCTATCTGCTATGTGATTCACAATTTTGCCATCGACACGCTGCACATTGTGGGTGATATTTTCGATCGCGGTCCGGGCGCTTGCAAAATAATGGAAGTGCTTTCGACCTATCACGATTTCGACATTCAGTGGGGCAATCACGACATAGAGTGGATGGGCGCTGCGGCTGGCAACCTTGCGCTGATGGCCACCGTGCTGCGCGTTTCTATTCGCTACGCCAATGTTGAGACGCTTGAGGAGGATTACAGCATCAATCTGCTGCCACTCGCCAATTTTGCCATGAACACCTATGGCAACGACCCTTGCACCGTGTTTCAGACAAAAGATTTCGAGAATAATCCGCGCCTGACGCGTTCGGCGCAATTGATGGCAAAAATGCACAAAGCCATCAGCATCATTCAGTTCAAACTTGAAGGGCAAATAATCAAGCGCAATCCCGAATACCAGATGGACGACCGCCTGCTGCTGCACCTTATCGACAAGAAGCGCGGCGTCATCACCATCGATGGCAAAGAGTACGAACTGCTCGACAAAAATCTGCCCACCCTCGATCCCGATGATCCGTACGCACTCTCGGCCGAAGAGCAACAGTTGGTCGACCAGTTGGCGCGCTCATTCCGCCGCTCAGAGAAGATGCAAAAGCACCTGCACTGCCTCTATCAGCACGGATCGCTGTTTTTGGTGCGCAACAACTGCCTGCTCTACCACGCTGCCATTCCGCTGAATGCCGATGGCTCGTTCCAAGAGGTTACGCTGCACGGCAGAAGCCTGAAAGGTCGCGCGCTGATGGAAGAAATCGATCAAGAGATACGCAAAGCCTACTATCTACCGACCGATTCGTGCAGTCAGCAAAAAGCCTTGGATTACATGTGGTACTTGTGGTGCGGACCGTGTTCGCCGCTCTACAACAAGGACAAAATGACCACTTTCGAGCGCTATTTTATCGGCGATGAAGCGCTCTACAAAGAGACAAAAGGCGCATATTACGAGTTGGCAAATCAGCGCGAAACCTGCTGCAACATCTTGCGTGAATTTGGTCTCGATCCCGAAACGGCACACATCATCAATGGTCACATTCCGGTGCGCACGCTCAAAGGCGAATCGCCATTGCGGGCTGGCGGCATGCGTTTGGTGATCGATGGCGGATTTTCGAAGCCTTATCAAGCACAGACGGGCATTGCGGGCTACACGCTCATCTACAACAGCCACGGCATGCAACTCATCGAACACGAGAAATTTGAAAGTCGCGAGCAAGCCGTGCTTTCAGGCTCCGACATTCACAGCCGCATGCAGTTGGTTGACATGAGCAGCCGCCGCATGCTGGTACGCGACACCGACCGCGGCAAAGAGCTTGTGGAGCAAGTGAACAACCTAAAACGCCTGCTCTACGCCTATCAGCATGGAATTTTGAAGGAGAAATTGGAACAGCCTAACGCCTCAGCCGTGGCTTGGTAAGAAGCCCAAAAATCAGCGGCGTTTGTGCTTTTTATGCCTGAACGAAGGCTGATTGCCACGCAAGCAATTACATTTGTGTTTGGTAGATAGCGACACACGCACGCCCACCTCAACCCCAACAGCAAGCACATTGGCACGACCGCCTTTCAATTGGTCGGTTGCAAGAATTGTGGAGTAATCGTTCATGAACGAATGTACTTCGCTCATGCCGTCGTGATCGTTGCGAAAGCCAAGTGCCGAGGCATTTTCTTCGAGATCGAGCACACGCGTAAGTCCGTAGTCGAGGTAGGCTTTGGCCGTGAGATCGACGCGTTTATTGAGTGGAATGACCACGCCAAATTTTGCCACCAGATTGATGCTGAATGGGCGATTGTTGAGCGATCCCGAAGGGCGGAAATCAGATGTAGAATAGAATCCGTAAGGCTCCATATCTTGCAGTGTGAGCCGCCAAGGCGCGTAGTAGCCCGTGTGGGTTATCTCGCCCGACGCCGCATAGCCCGTCGACACGAAATGTGCGTAGCGCACGCCCACATCGCCAATGAACTGCAGCGAACGATTGATGGGGAATGCAAACTGCAGCACTAGCGGCACGCTCACAGCGTAGAGGCTCTGCGTCTCGCGCCAATGGTTGAGTTGCGTTTGGTGCATGTAGGTCTCGCCATCGCTATCCTGCACGCCGTCCCAAGTCAACTGCTTATTGCCGTAGTAGGCTGAAGCGCCATAGCGGGCAAAATCCACACCAATGCCTATGCCAATGTTGCGATTGAAGAAATAGGAATAGCCAACATGTGCCGAAAAATGCGCTGCGCCCGTGTTGGTGCCATCGGTGAGCGTATATTGCAGCGTAGTCCAGCCTGCGCCAACACCCGCCTCGAAAGCAGAACCCGTGAGTTTATTGCTCTTGGGCAAACGCGAACGCGCATCCACAGGCAAAACCGCCAATAGGAGCAACGCCATAAGCAATATGTGACGCAGTTTCATTCTTCTTAATTTGGAAGCAATTTTTTAGTTTCTAATTTCTAGTAGGGACGCGGCATGCCACGTCCAACTTTGTTATTGCAGTTTGGTCGTGGTACCTTCCCCGCAATAAATTGCGGGATTATTAAGCGCGTTCCACAGCGGGCTGCAAAAATTATCAATTATCAATTGTCAATTATCAATTATTTCGTGAGTATAACCTTCTGATTCACAGTGCCTTCGTCGGTTTTTACTGAGACGATGTACGCTCCGCCCATGGCTGTAAATGGCAGCGTGTAGATGGCCGATTGCGTTTCGGTCTCGAAAATGGTGATGCCCATGGCAGTGAGCAGACGAATGTGCATCAAGTTTTCGCCACTCTGCTCCACTGTGATGATGCCTTTGGTGGTGCTAACCGAGACATTGCTTTTCTGTGGTTGACTGTCGGCACTGCGCGGAATGGACGAATAATCCATGTTGCACGAACAGATCTTCTCGCCCGAAGACTTGGTGGCGCAAACCATATATTTTGCCCCATCCAGCGCCTGACCGTTGGTGTAGAGATATTGCTTCACAGCGCCATCAATCTTCACGCTATCTTTGTACCACTGATATGCCACGAATTCGCCATCGGCATTGCTGCAGAAGATGACGTCGGTCCATTTGGCATAGATTAAATCGGCACGACACTCTGGCTCGGAGCAATCCTTACCAACCACCACAAACTGTTCGGTGGCAACAGCAACAGTGCCATCTTCTTTGATACTGCGGAACTGCACATCGTCGAGCGCAAAGTCATTGCCTTCGTAGTCGGTGGTGTAGTTCACAATATAGATGTTGCAAGTCATGTCTGATTTAGCCGTGTATTTTGCCTCGAACTTTGCCCATTTGCCAGTCGCTTCGGGGGCAGTGAATTCGAGCAAAGTCTGTTTGGTTCCGCCATTTTCGATGACAAATTTCAGTTTGGGCAGCGACGAAGACCCATGACTTGAATACGCGCTATCGATATTCGCAGCCCAGCAACTAAACGCGTAAGTCTCGCCAGCATTCAGTTTCAGGTCGCGTGCACTCCAAATTTGCGCATTACTATTGCTACTACCATCGCATACCAGCATCCAACTGCCCTCGTGTGGCAAAAGGTGACTGAAGTATTGCGTTTTCACATCGTTGGCATTTTTGGCCGTGGTGGTGCTTCCCTGCGGAATGTCTTTGCCGCTAGATTGGAAATTAAGGTATTCGTACGAAATTGTCTGTCCCAATTCGTTCACATCGCTCTTGATGGGATTTGAAGGCGGGAACTCGAAACTGCCTTGCGTGAGCAGGTTGCCGCGATTGGAGGTGCTGCCTTTTGTAACCTCACAAGTGTAGCTGGTTGCGCCCTCGCTATCGACAGCTACTGTGATGCTCTGCGTAGTTTCGCCACCAGGCGACCAGAAATAATTGTAGCCATCGCCTGTGGTAACGGCGGTAAGCGTTTTTGTTTCGCCTATACAAACCGTGTCGATTTGCTGTGCCACGGCTGACATGCTAGCCAAAAGGAATATGACAAAAAATATGCGTTTTTTCATGGCAAATATAATTTCAAATTGTTTAATTGTTGATTTCAAATTGACGCGCCATCCAACTGTCACGCGTTAAACTAATCAACTTTTCAACTCATCAACTCATCAACTTACTTTTCAATCGGTTTTATCTCTACGCGTCGATCCAAGAAGAGTTGGTGCGATTCGCTGTAGTATGGTTTGCTCTGGCCGAAGCCCTGAATGACGAGTTGTTCGCGTTTCACACCTTTGCGCACCAGAATGTCGGCCACGGCGTTGGCGCGTTTCAACGAGAGGCGTTGGTTATACTCCACGCCGCCAAGTCCGCAAGTGTGGCCGTTCACCTCGATTATGATATCGGGATTTTTCACCAGAATTTCAGCCAAATCGTCGAGCATGGTTGGCGGATCGAGTTTTGGCGTATAGTCGTCGAGGTCGAACCAGATAATCGAATTCAACTGCAACTGTTTGATAGCGTTAATCGGGTGCAAAATGGTGTCGTATTCCACCACTTGAATGGTGTCGTAGCGGTCGATGTACGAGATGGTAGTGTCGTTTTGCAGCACGCGCTCGTAGACGATTGGTTTCGGCTGCTCTTTCTTTTTGATGTGCCAATGCAAGCCCACTTTCACACCCACAGCGAATGGACGCATGCCATCGATCTGCGTAGAATTTGGCAGACCTTGATACTGATTCATGAAGCCTGAATAGTATTCTGGGCTAATGCCTTCTTCGTAAAATCCGAGCTCATCGCTGCTAGCTTTGTGGCACGAGTTAAAACTGTAGTTGAAATAGATGCCGACCATCAAATCGAGGTTCTTTTTCAGTGGGAAGAGTGCGCCAACCGTGGCCGTTGCAGCCACCGTGGGATTGGTGGTGAATTTGCCCGACTGTTTGGCATTTTGTTGCTCGGCAAAATCGTGCAGATGGTCGAGTTCAAGTTGCCACGGCTCGTACCAACCCGTATGGTTCACCGAGCCATCTTTCACGGCATAGGTGCCTGCAAACGGAATGCCGACTTTGATGCCAGCCTCAGCAAAAATTCCGATTTTATCATCGCCTTTTTTGCCATCCGTTTTCCACCAATGCTGATATTGCGCCGTGATGGGAATGCCCACCGACAGCAGGTTTTGGCGTTCTTTCCAGTCCTGCAACTGCGAACGATGCGTGTATGTTTCGCCATCGCTATCGGTTTGACCAGGCCAAGTGAGCAGCGCATTCGAAATGCCTGTGGTAGTATAGTTTGCAAAATCCAAACCTGCGCCAATGCCCCACTCAGGCGTGAAGAAATAGGCGTAGTTTATCTGACCAAGTCCCGAAACAAAACCAACATCTTTGCCGTCCTGCAGTTTGTAGTCAATTCCGCCATAGCCCACGCCAAGGTAACCTTCGAGATAATGCCCTTTGCGCGTCTCTTTTTTCGGTTTTTTGGCAGGTTGCTGCTTCTCTTTGGTCAGGATTTCGGTGGTGATGTTCAAAACTGTGTCGATACGATGTTCAACGCGCGTGTGCGTGGTGGCGACGATGCTATCGATGTGCAACTGCACCGAATCCTGCGCGCTGGCTTTGTAGGTCTGCGTCAGACTGCTTTCGGCAGCCACATCGGCTTGCGAAGTGCCCTGTTTCACGGTTTTCACCACAGGCGGGCGCTTGCTGATGACTATCATCGACTTCTGGATTTTGTATTCCAAATTGAAGTCGAGCACCTTTTTCAGCACCGTGTTTGCCGAAGCATCTTTGAACGAGGCAGTGATCAGTTTGTTGCCGTTCACCTCGTTGGTTTTGTACATGATGGAATAGCCCGTTTGCTTTTCAATCTCTGCCAAAACCTCCGACAGCGGTGTCTGCACAAAGCGTTTTGTTATCTTTTTTTGCGCTGCGATAGGCTGCACAAGCAGCATCAGCAAAGCAAAGAGGAATATAGTGTGTCGGAATTTCATCTAAATTGATAAGTTGTTTTGATTTCTGATTTCTAGTTGAAAAAAGTTTCTAAGTTTCTCGAAATCGCCAATGCGATTTCTGTTTCTATTGTTCCGTTATTGAACCAGATGTAGGGACGCGGCATGCCACGTCCGTGTTCATATTTTGCAGTTGATTATGATTACCAACAACCTAAAACTTGAAACTTTAAATCTGAAACCTTCGGTTAATTTTCTGTCACAAAAATCGTATCATTTTTCAGGCGTGTGTCGATGGGCAGCACCTGTTCGAGGGCAACAAGCACCTCTTCAATTTTTTCGTGATTGCGCAGCGCTATACGCATCTGTTCATCTTCGATGTCGGGCACTTCGCTCACCAGCGTGATGCCATATTGGCGCGACAGGCGGTTGAACAATTCGCCCACGCTGATGTCGTCGTAAACCAACTGATTGTGCACCCACATCATGGGCGATTCGTCGGAGCGGCGGCGTTCGAGCGTGTCAGCGGAACAGCAATAGCGCAACTCATCGCTTGGCGTGAGGTTTATCACGCTATCGCCGCAGACCACCCGAACCGAGCCTTCGAAAAGCGATGTGGTTATCTGGTCGTCCTCGGCATAGGCCGAAACATTGAATTTTGTGCCAGTTACGGTAACGGTGTAATCGTCGCCAACCTCCACCACAAACGGCAATTCGGCATTTTTCGCTACTTCGAAATAGCCTTCGCCAACCAACTGCACGCAGCGGTTTTCGACATTGAATTTGCTATCGTACACCAAGCGCGATTTGGCATTGAGATAGACCACGCTACCATCGGCCAACTGCACTTTGCTTTTCTGCCCTTGCGCCGCCTCTACAGCGTAGCAAGGTTCAGTTTCTATGGCATCATTTTCGTTGATAAACGCCCACAAACCAACCACGCCAAGCAGCAATGCCACGGCAGCCGCTGCAGCGTACCACCAGCGGAAATTCAGTCGAGTCTGTTTTTGCGATTTGGCAAGTTTGCGCGCATTTTGTTGCAACTTGAAGCGATTCCAAGCGTGCTCAGTGCTTTCGTCGGCGGCAGAACGCAACATCCACTCATTCTCCCAAGCGTGAAATTGTTCACGATTTTCGGGCGAAAGCAGAAAATCGCGCAGCAATGCCTCGTCGGCGGGCGAAATGCGTCCTTCGAAATAGTCAAGTGATATTTTATGATAATCGGTCATTTTTTAGATCAATAGATGATAGAACATGGAACATAGATGGTTACTACGCCATATTCAGTTCTTTCGACAAAAATGCGAGTGCTTTTGTTATCTGTTTTTCAACGGCTTTGTCGGTTATATTCAGCATTTCGGCAATCTCGTGGTTGCGATGGCCTTTGAAACGGCTTTCGACGAACACTTGGCGGCAGCGCGGCGGCAGTTTTGCCACGGCTTGATTTATCTGCTGCTGCAACTCTTTGTACATCAGCCCCACTTCGGCATCTTCGGCCATATCGAGGTTGTAGAGTTGCTCAGTGTCGGTCAGTGCCACCAACTCGTCGATGGTCTGTCGGCGCAGGCAGGCAGCGTGTTTCAGCTGATTGAGGCAACCGTTGCGCACCATCGCAAACAGCAGCGCTTGTACCGATCGACCCGAAATGTCGGCTCGTTTGTCCCACAAGTTGGCAAAACTCTCCTGAACCACATCTTCGGCTAGGTCGTAGTCGTTCAGAAAGCGCATAGCAAACTGGCACAAGCGCGGATAATAAGCTTTGAAAACAAGTTCAAACGCTTGCTTATCGCCAAATTTGATGCGTGTGGTTAATTCCTCTAACATTCGTAGGTTCTAAAAAATTCTACGCGTTAGCCGTTTTTTTTAGCATGTTCTACTTTTTTTCTGCGATTTTAGTCGCTCTTTGCGAATTTTTTCTAGCAAAGATAATTTTTAGAACCTACCTAAAAAAGACTAGGCGCATGCCGAAACATGCATTTTCGTGTCCCGACATGCGCGATAGTCACCCTGAAAAATTAATGCACTACGGCTTTTTGGCCATTCACAAGATAGAATCCTGCCGGTAGTGTTATCGAATTTGTGCCTTCTGCGGCCTCAAAACGATCGATAATTTGTCCACTGATAGTGTAGATGATTACCTGTGTCGGTTCGGGTGCAAAGATATGCAAAATTCCTTGACCACCATACACTATGAGCGCATCTTTTTCAACTTTTTGTACCAAAGTTTCTGGATCTTCTGGAACATACGGCTCTGGAGCCTCGGAGCAATCGAGCGTTACGGTGCTGGTGCAAGCAATATTATCCTTTTTATCACCGCTATACATGCCGTGCAGCGTGAACGCAAGATCTTTTGTTTGATTGCTGCCATCGTTCCAAATTATCTTCCAACCGTCGTTTACTTCGTCAGCATCGTCTGGAAGCACATATTTGTAGACGCCACCGCCAATAGATGTGGCTGCTGCGCCAGGCCAAGAACCACAGATTGTTTTGTTGCCATTTGATGTGTCCCAAATATAGCACTTGATGCTGCTGCCAAAGTCACTCGATTTGGTGAAGAACACAACGCGTTCGTCAGCGCCATTCAAGCAAGGCGTGTAGATGGTGTCGCGGCTTGTGCTGCCACTCGACGAGCCGTCTTCGAGTTCCTCTTGCGTGCCGTCCCACGATGGATCGGCCACCGTTGCAGCAGTCGAGGTGTAGATGTATTTGCCATCATCACCAATTTTGCCAGGGGCTTTGGTCAGCGATGTAGTAAGCACATACACACGCAAATTACCCGTGCCGCTACATGTTGCGGTGAGCGAATTATTGGTTACGGTTTGAACAGTACCTGTTACACAATCGGTATAAATGCCGTTTGGAATGTTCGTAAAGGTAGAATTGCCCGAAATGGTTACCAAAGCGTAGCTATCGGTGGTGCTGTCGGTGTAGCGGCGCTTGAACGAGAGGCTACCCGAGCAACCGTCGGTGCTATACTGACCTTTGCGCAGTGCAGGCACAGCCATACGAATTTTGCTAAGGCGTTGAATGTGTTGTGCCAATGGGTGTTTCAGCGTTTGAGCAATGTTGCCCGATGCGTTGCTATATTCGGCGAAATCGGTTGTGGTGATATCGCCTTTGATGTAGCCACCATAGTAGGCGCGACCGCTCTCTCTCAATGGCATATTCGGACCTTTGTCGATAGTGCAGCCTTTCTTAAATTCGATTTCTGAGCCGTAATAAACGCACGGAATGCCACGGAAAGTGTACATCAGGCAGAGGTTTTCAGCCCAAGTAGATTGCGGTTTTGCAAAACGCTGACTTTCGGGCGCGCCATCGGGAGCGTAGTCGTGCGAATCGACATAAACCACATTGTAAGTGGCGTCGTTGTAGTATTTATCGCCCGATTTTACGCCAAATGCCGACGAAGCATTTTCAAAATTCCAGTGCATCGGGAAGTCGATTACATTGAAACCCGAAGCCTGCGAATAGTCAGGTGTGTGATAGGCATTGCCATTGAGCAGTGCGTTGGTCGATGTGCGGCCATCGCTGTATTGCCCCTTGTAATCGGTAGCAAATTGCAGCACCGATTTGGCATTGGTGTGTTCGCCCGTTTCGCCTTCGTTCACCACTACATTGTCCCACGAAGTGGTGCTGGTATCCCAATCGTAATCTTTTGTTTCGGCCCAAGTGTAGAAATAGGGCGAAAGGTCGTCGTGGTTGCGGTAGGTTACATTGCGGTCGCGCGAGCAGACTTCGCCAAACATGAAGAATGGACCATTGTTGCGTGCCGATTTGTATTGTTCAGCCAGTTTTGTGAATTGCGGAATGAAGTTTTTGTTGAATGTAAGGCGCGAAATGTGTCCGCTGGTATCGATACGGAAACCATCGACACCAAGTTTTATGAATTCGCCATAGCATTTCAGCAGATAGTCGACCACAGCTTGGTTTTCGGTGTTCAGATCGACGCAGTCGCCAGCAATCTGACCCCACCAACGGTTCTCTTCGTCCCAGTTGAATTCGGCGTAGTGATGCCAATAGTTGTGCGTGTCGTAGTTCAGTTTCTGACCGTTTTCATCGCTCGTATTTTTCATTTTCGACAGACGTGCGTTGTACTGCAAACCAGCCGCCAAATCCAAATAGTTGTCGGGCAGTTTGCCGCCTTTCGATTTTGTGAGCGGAATCATGCAGTCGTCAATCACGCTCTGGTCGGCGTCCCAATCGCGCTCGAACAGTGGACAAAGGTTCGCCTCGCCAAAGTTGCCCGTGTGGTTCAGCACAATGTCGAGAATGATTTTCATTCCCTTGGCATGAACGGCTTCAACCACATCTTTGAAAGCCACATCGTCCGATTCGTAACGATGGTCCACTTTCGAGAAGTTGCTTGCGTGGTAGCCGTGGTAGTCGTAGCCCGAAGCATTTTCGACGATTGGCGTAATCCAAATGGCGGTAAAACCAAGGGCTTTGATGTAGTCGAGTTTCTCAATCAAGCCTTTGAAATCGCCACGCCAGCAGGGGTCGCCCTCGTTGTAACTCTGACCGTCCCAGCACTGTGTGTTGTTGCTTGGGTCGCCATCGTAGAAACGAGTGGTCATCAAGAAATAGATGGTCTCGTCGCGAAAGTCGGTGCGACTAGGGAAAGCGGTGGTAGCCCATGCGCTCTGCCCAACCATCAGCATTGCGCCAGCCAGCGCAAGCATTCGAAGTGTGTTTTTCATTTTCATTTTTCTGAAAAATTGTGTGTGTTTTTATTGTGGAAAAGTGTGTTCCTTTAGTATGAAAGTAAAAAGTAAAAAGTCTATAAAGTTTCGCGCTATTCAGCGTGCTGCAAAATTATCAATTATCAATTGTCAATTATCAATTGGAAAAACTCCTCACTCCTAACTCCTAATTCCTACCCACTAAAATTTTCTGTCCATTCAGCAGATAAACGCCTGCAGGCAGATCGTAAATGGTGGTTACGCCTTGGTTCAGATGAATGTTGGCGATAGTTACGCCCGAAACGCTGTAGAGCGTGCAGTCGGCAGCCTCATCGCTTTCGACAAAGAGCGCATTGCCCAATGTCCAAATGGTCATGTTGTCGGTCGAGACTTGTTTCAATGCGGTGATGGCTTCGAAAGCGACATCGTACCAACGCGTCCAGTCCCAGAGTTTCACCTCGCCAGCCTTGAGCGACAATCCGCCATTTTTCGGATATTGCTCTTTGGTGTCGCCCTCTTCGCCATTGGTAAAGATGACATTGCCCGAAGTCCAGCCCGACGGCAGCGACATGGCATAATAGTCGCCCGAGAGATTGTTCATCAAAAGTCCTGGCCACTCGGCGTTTGTTTTACTGCCATTGTACATGTAGCAGTAGATTTTGTCCCAATTAGCGGGCTTCACAGCGATGGCAGTACCCGTGGCGACGCGGAAAATTTCGCCTTTGGTGTAAATGTAGTTTTCCGTCACATCGTCTTTTTCTGATTTTGCTGTAACCGACAGCGTCACGCTTTTACCTACGGCAAGATCTTTGCCCAATGTGATAGTGGTTCTGCCATCGAAAGCCACTTCGGCTGCGCCATCAACGCTATACGACGCCGAGGTTGCATCTTTCGCACGGAGCGTTACGTCAATCGATTCGCTGTGGAAAACATAGCCATCGGGCAGACTCACAGCCACTTGTGGAGCGGGAGCTTCGGCACTTCCAGCGCGACGGCAGCCCACATCGGCCAACTGACAACGAATGGTGTCGCTGTCCGATTTTTCGCCCGAGGTCGATTTGTCGTGAATGTACTCGCCATAAACATTATCCAACATGCTGTGGTCGTGCGGCAAGCAGTCGATGCCCGATTCGCCACGCGTTGCAATAAGCATAGCACCAATGCCCGTTTTTGTCAGATAATCTTTGTCGATACCGAGCGCCACGAGCGGAATTTTAATCTCGTAGAAAGTGTCGTATTTAGTATTGTGTGTTTTGCTGATGAGTCCTTTGTACGATTCTGCGTCCAGCAGATCGACCCAAACCGAGCCATCGCTGTAGACATCGGCGGTATCGGCAGGCGCATTCAAGTACCAAAGATTTTTGCTACCGCCAAAGGTTTCGCCCATTTTGTAGGAAATTCCTTTGTCAGTAAATGTCTTGCAATAAGCCGTGTCATAACTGGTGTTGCCAGCTGCATCGGCGGCAATAAACATGGCTGGCGTGCCCTGCCCTGCTTTGCCGCTCATCATCATTATGCGGTCGACGGGCGTATCGTACACCACGTCTACCTTGCCCCAAATCATTCCGCCATTGCTCAAGCGCCCTGTCATTGTTGCTTCAGGATCGATGCTCAATGCGATAATCAGCGGCACATCGGCTATGCGACCGCCATCGCTCAGCGGACCGTCGCCTTCGCGCACCGAACTAAGCACATCGGCTACATTCACCATTTGCCATGCGAGATAGAGATTGCTATCGTCCCACGCAGCAAAAAGCGTGTAGCAGTCGAGCACGCTGTTCTCGTGCATACCTTTGAAGGTGGTGCACATGTCGTTAGCCGAGCCTTGAGCAATAATCAAATCATCGTTCCAGTCGCTCGGGTCGCCATCGATGGTGATGGTGGCTTCGTGTCCAAATTGATTGTTGGGATTTGTGCTGTACATGCCGCGGTTCTCAACCACGCCAACAGCAAAGAGTGTCTCGCACAGGGCGCAACACAAGCAGAGAAAAGTAAGTTTTTTCACAATCTCGAGATTTAAGGTTCTACTTGTAAGACAAACAATCCCCCTCAATCCCTACCATTGTGATTGCAGAATTATGTTTTTTTAAGAAAACGTAGGGACGCGGCATGCCACGTCCCTGTTTATCATTTGCAGTTAGTTGTTTTAACCGCCTAATTATCAATTGTCAATTGAGCGACTTCTCACTTCTCGAGCAGCACTTTCAAGCAGCGCTCCAAACCATCGACCCAATAAGGAATGGTGATGCCGTAAGTCGATTTTATTTTTGCTTTGTTCAACACACTATAAAATGGTCGCGGAGTGCGGTAGGTGTAATCTTTCGACTCGATGGGCGAGACAGCGCAATCGATGCCAGCCAAGCGGAAAATCATGGTGGTGAAATCGTACCAACTGCACACGCCTTCGTTGGTGAAATGGAAGATGCCCGGCACAAAACGTTCGGCGGTTACAATCTTCAAAATAGCTTCGGCAAGGTCGGCAGCGTAGGTTGGCGTGCCAATTTGGTCGAAAACCACTTTCAGACTGTCGCGCTCAGAACCGAGACGCAACATGGTTTTCACAAAATTGTTTCCGAAGCCCGAATAGAGCCATGCCGTGCGCACTATCACCGCATCAGGACAAACCTCCGTCAGCGCGCGTTCGCCAGCCAATTTTGTCTTGCCATAGACGGTATTTGGTGCCACGGGCATATCTTCGGTGTAAGGCACATGCCCCAGCCCATCGAACACATAATCGGTAGAGACATGCACCATGCGAACGCCATGAGCCTGCGCCACGACGCCCAAATTGCGTACTGCATCGCAATTTATCTTGTTGCAAAGTGCCTCATCGTCCTCGGCCTTGTCAACAGCCGTGTAGGCAGCGCAGTTCACAATGAAATCGGGCTGCTCCTTCGCCACCAACGCCTCTATGGCATTGCGATTGCAAATATCGAGCGTATCGACATCGGTAAAAATGGGCTGCAACTGCTGATAACGCTGCAAAGCCACGCGCATCTCGTTGCCCAACTGACCGTATGCGCCCGTAATCAAAAGTTTCATGGTTGAAAAAATTTTTTGGATTGCAAAATTACGATTTTTTGTTGAAATGAGAACCCTAACTATGACTTTTGACTATGACCAAGCGGTAACCACGACCAACTGCAAAAAACAAACGCGGACGTAGCATGCCGCGACCCTACAATTAACCACAACAGCTAGGAACAGAAATCGCTTGCGATTTCGAGAAACCTAGAAACAATTAAAAACCGGAATTTTTGACCTGCCGACTCTGACCAGTGCGTTAAACCCATCAACTTATCAACTTAAATTCTTACCTTTGCAAAACGAAAAAAATCACACGAAATGGAGAAAAATCGAACTTTGCGCGCGGCTTTTGCGCTGAATATCGTGATTGTGGCGATGGAATTGGTGGGTTTTACCCTCAATCTGATGAAGGAAAAAAGCCTCGAAATTCTGCAATACTACACACAACTAAGCAACCTGCTACTGCTTGTGGCATGTTTCGCAATGGCCATTTTTCAATGGTCGGCACTGCGCCATGGCCGCGACATTCCCGCGTGGGTGCGGTTGCTCCGCTATGTGGCGACTTGCTGCGTGGCAGTAACTTTCACGGTGGTAGTTTTTGTGCTGGCACCCGACGAAGCCACAGAACGCGGCATTGCTGGCTATTTCGACATGCTAATGGGCGGCTATCTGTTCTATTTCCACTTCGCTTGCCCCATTTTGGCAATTGTCAATCTCATCTTTTTCGAGAAAAATAGCGACCTGCGCCCAACCATCGCACTGCTCGCACTGCTACCGACGGTGCTCTACGCTGTGGTTGGCATCACACTCAACGCCCTGCGCATGATGGACGGCCCCTATTTCTTCCTAAAAGTACACGACCAGCCCGTTTACATGTCCATCGTTTGGTGCGCGGTGGTTCTCGGCACAGCCTATGCACTAGCCTACGCACTCTATCGCGCAAATAGGCAGAAAATTTCACTTTCAAAATAAAATCTGCAAAAATCTCGGTAAATTCCAAATTTCAGTAAAAATTTGTATCTTTGCAGATTGTATGGAACAAATTGACGATTTTATAAAACTTCACGGTTATCCAAAGTTTGAGTTGAAAGCCGTTTTCTTCGATATGGACGGCGTTTTGTTCAATTCAATGCCTTATCACGCCTACGCTTGGGCAAAGACTTTTGGCAATCACGGGTTCAATTTTTCGGAGTACGATGCCTATCTGAACGAAGGGCGCACGGGCGAATCGGTCATCAACGAATATTTTCTGAAACGATTTGGTCGTCCTGCCACCAAAGCCGAATGCGATGCGCTGTATGCCGAAAAGGGCAAAATTTTCATCTCGTGCGGACCGGTGAAACCCATCGATGGCGTGGGCGAACTGCTGCAGCACATCAAACAGCAAGGGCTTGATATTTACATAGTTACGGGTTCGGCGCAACATTCGCTGCTCGACACGCTAAACAATCATTTTCCAGACATTTTTCAACGCGAAAAAATGGTTACTGCCTTCGATGTGAAGATAGGCAAACCCAATCCCGAACCCTATCTGATGGCATTGCAAAAGGCAAAAGTAGAACCTTGGCAAGCCGTTGTAGTTGAAAATGCGCCACTTGGTGTGCAATCGGCCGTGGGTGCGGGCATCTTCACCATTGGTGTGAACACAGGCATTTTGCGACCCGAAGAACTCCAGAACGCCGGTGCCAACCTCGTTCTGCCCAACATGCGCGAACTGCTGAAATGCTGGAAAGAAATTAAGAATTGCCCAATTGATAATTGATAATTGACAATTGACAATTTTCGCGCCAAAGTTGGATAGCATACAATCTTCAAATCTTCAAATTTTCAAATGAAAAATTTTTAGCCTTACACCCCCTGACTCACGCGTTAAACTCGTCAACTAATCAACTTTTCAACCTAGAAAATAATGCTCACAAAAAAACATATCATCTCTGCCTTGTTTCTTGCCGCAGCCACAACGCTGATGGCGCAAACCGACTCCATTGCGCAAGCCGAAAAACTCGCCAAGCAGCAGCACCGCGACTCCATTGCCGAACTATTGCCTTTCGATGTGAGCAATGCACAAAAAGCTGATATCGACGAAGGCAAGGCACTCGACAAAAAGCGCATGGAAAAGACCGACTACATTCCCGAAATTCACGGCACTGTGCGCGGTCGCTACGAATACAACATCACCGACGACGCACACCGTTTTCAAGTGCGCAACGCCCGCATGAGCATCACCGGCAATGTGCACCCAATAGTGGCATACAAAGCCGAAATCGACTTCTCCGACAAAGGCACAATAAAAATGCTCGATGCCTACGCCCGCGTCTTCCCCGTGAAAGGATTGGCACTCACCATCGGTCAGATGAAAGTGCCGTTCAGCACCGACAATCTGCGCAGTCCGCACCTGCAATACTTCGCCAACCGCTCATTTTTGGTGAAAGAGACCGCTGGCACGCGCGATGTGGGCTTCACTGCCAGTTACACGCTTACCGAAAAATTCCCATTTTCTATTGTGGCTGGCATCTACAACGGACTGGGTCTGACGCAACAAAAAGTCTGGAAAAAACACATGTGCTATTCGGCGCGCGCCGTGTTCGATCCGTGCCAATACATCAATTTCTCGCTCAATTTCCAATCGTTCGACCCCGACTCCATTCGCATGAATGTGTACGACGTTGGACTCTATTCCAATTTCTATGGCGTGCATATCGAGGCGGAATATCTCTACAAAACCTACGAGGACAACATCTTTCAGCCATCGCACGCATTCACAGGATTTGTGAACTACGATCTGAAATTGCCAAAAGTATTCAGCAAAATTTCGTTCCTTGCGCGCTACGACATGATGACCGACCACTGGCACGGCTACAACGACGACAACGGTATGTTTAGTGTAGACGATGTGGCGCGCCAACGCCTCACAGCGGGCATCACACTCAGCATTGCAAAACCATTCTTTGCCGACCTAAGAATAAACTACGAAAAATTCTTCTACGACGACTGGACCAAAGCCGATGCCGACAATAAAGACAAACTCGTGCTAGAAATGGTCGTAAGATTTTAAAAAGTTAGGAATTAGGAGTGAGGAGTGAGAAGTTTCGCAGACCGCTGTGGATACCGACAATCTGAAATTTGAAATTTGAAATTTGAAATCACTTCAACTTATCAACTTTTCAACTCGTCAACCAACATTTGGCACAAGATTTGCTTACTTTCTACGGAGCAAATCAAAAAAGTGCCATGAAAAAATGCTTACTACTTGCAGCGTTAATCGTCTGCATTCCAAAGATTTACGCTAACGCCATCGACCAAGTCGCGGCTCATTTTGCCGAAGGCGATGCCGAACGCATTGCGCAATATCTGAATAGCAACGTGGAATTGTCGATAAAAAACGCCAACAACGTCTTCACAAGTCAGCAAACCGAAACCATTCTCAGCGACTTTTTCAAGAAAAATCCTGTGAAAAGTTTCACCATCAACGACCGCGGCAATCGCAACGGACAACAGTTTGCCATTGGGCTGCTAAAGACGCAAAACGGCACTTACCGCATCTATTTCATGACCAAAAACGACCTAATACAACAACTCAGAATAGACCAAACAAATGATTGACAACCTCGACGAACAAATCAAGCTCTGGTTTGCCGAAGACATAGGCGACGGCGACCACACCACCCTTTCGTGCATTCCTGCCGACGCGCGCGGCAAACAACAACTCATCATCAAAGAAGATGGCGTGCTGGCGGGTGTTGAAGTGGCAAAACGCATATTCCACGCTTTCGATCCCGACCTAAAAATGACGCAACTGCTGCACGACGGCGACCGTGTGAAGCGTGGCGACATCGCTTTCGTAGTCGAAGGACGCGTGCAATCGCTGCTACAAACCGAACGCCTGATGCTGAACATAATGCAACGCATGAGCGGCGTAGCCACACGCACAGCCGAATATGTGAAACGCCTCGAAGGCACACACACACGCGTACTCGACACACGCAAAACCACTCCAGGTCTGCGCATGCTCGAAAAAGAAGCTGTGAAAATCGGCGGCGGCTGCAACCATCGCATCGGTCTGTTCGATATGATTTTGCTGAAAGACAACCACGTTGATTTCGCTGGCGGAATAGCCAACGCCATCAATCGCGCTCGCAACTATTGCCGCGAAAAGGGCAAAAATCTGAAGATTGAAATCGAGGTACGCAACTTCGACGAACTGCAGCAAGCACTCGACTGCGGCGGCGTCGATCGCATAATGCTCGACAACTTTACACCAGCCGACACGCGCCGTGCGGTTGAGATAATCGCTGGTCGCTGCGAGACCGAATCGTCGGGCGGCATCACACTCGACACACTGCGCGACTATGCCGACTGCGGCGTCGACTTCATCTCGGTTGGCGCACTCACCCACTCCGTGAAGAGTCTCGACATGAGCTTCAAAGCGGTGAAATAGTTGAGAGGTTAGAGTTGAGAGGTTATAGGTTATAGGGAAAACGGCTTTCAAAAAATTGAAAGCCGTTTTTTGCATTCCTATTTCGCCAATCGAGAAAATTTTGGTACCTTTGCGAGATTGAAAAAAAATGAATCAATGCAGTTTTTCTCCTCACCTCGCATAACACTGCGCGCACTCGAGCCAAGCGACATAGATGTGCTGTGCCGCTGGGAAAACGACACCACGCTGTGGCAAGTTGGCAGCACGGTAGAACCCTACGCGCGCTACACCCTCGAACGCTACATAGCCTACGCTGGGCAGGACATTTACGAACGCCACCAACTGCGCCTGATGATTGAGCAGAACAGCGACCACACACCCATTGGCAGCATCGACCTGTACGATTTCGACCCGCGGCACATGCGCGCTGGCGTGGGCATTCTGATTGATGGCAAATACCGCCAACAAGGCTTTGCGGCCGAGGCACTGCAACTAATGATCGACTATGCGTTCCGTTTTCTACACCTGCACCAACTCTATGCCCAAATACCCTCCGACAACGCAGCCAGCCTGCAACTCTTTGCACAAGCTGGTTTCACGCAAAACGGCACACTACGCAGTTGGCAGCGCACCGACAATGGTTACTCCGATGTAGCCCTGTTTCAGTTAGTAGCAAGTAGCAAGTAGCAAAAGGAGCGGGCTGCGATTGAGCTTGGACAATGCGAAAGAGATTTTAACGACGAATTATTCCATCCTAATCGACAAATTCATACCAAATTCTGCGATTATAATCGCCAGATTCAATACGAAAAATGCGATTACACATTGCTGAACAATCGCCAATCATTGTTCATTAAACACACGAGAAGCCGCTCTTTCGAACGACTTCTCGGCTTTTTATACTTATGAATAGCAAAAATTACTAGAAAATCTTGTAGCGTTGGTCGACTACATCAGCGGCTTCGCGCAGTGCCTCGAATGCGAGGTAAGGAACTGCATTGCGCAGACGCTCGTTCATTATCACCGATTCGGCTTTTTCGTCGTATTCGGCAGCCGATTCAGTCTTGTCCAAAACGGTGTAGACAAACACGCCCATGTTGCCTTGCTGCGGTTGCGAGAGTTCGCCCACGGCAGCCATCGGAGCCAAAGCATAGAGTTTCGGTTCGTTGCCCACAGCGGTGTATTGCGAATTGAACGAAATGCCACGCACAGTATCAATCTCGATGCCAGCGGCTGCAAGTTCGTCGAGGCTCTTGCCTGCCATCTCTTTCTCGAGCATTTCGGCTTTCTTGTCGTTGCGAACCTCGGCAAGCAGGCGCGATTTCACACTTTCGAAATCGGCATAACCTTTCTCGTTCAGGCGCTCAACGGCAACCACAATGTGCTGATCGTCGCACTCGTAAACATCTGAAACATCGCCTTCGTTAGCACCAAATGCCCAGCGAATGGCTTCGCGCGAATTTTTGATGTTGTTCAGTTTGTGCGTGTTGTTGCTCAAGCGATTAGCCTCGTGAACTTCGATATTCTGCTCTTCGGCCTTTGCAACAAAATCTTCGATGTTGGCGCACGAACCAGCAAAGCGTTTGGCTTCGTTGAAAATCTGCGCTTGAGTCTGCTGACTTGGCACAACTCGGCGCTCGAGCACAGCCAATTTCACTTTGGCGACATTTGCACCGCGTTCAACCACTTGAACCAAGCGAATTGTGCCCATATTTTTCTGTTGGAACACGCCATTGGCAGCCAGTGTGAAGGCTTTTTCGGCCAAATCATGGTCAACATCTTTTTCGCGAACCCAGAACTCGCCAGTGCGATATTGGCGCGAAAGATTCTCGAATCCGCCATTTTTAATGACTTGTTCGATGCTATCGGCCACGATTTGCGTGCGAGCATTGCTATTTTCGGCGATGTCGACAATGCGAATCTTCACCGAGTCGGGACGATTGATTCCAGTCTCGACAATACGCGCCATTTTGTAAGTGTCGTTGCTGAAGATTGGTCCAATAACATCGCCTTTTTTGCCGCTGAAAGCAAAGTTGCGCAGGTCTTCGTCGACGTCCTCTTTTGCCAAATTGATGCCTTTGTAAGGCACATCGCTGTTCGAGTTGGTAACACCCACAATGTCGTCAGAATGCGTAAACTCATCTTTCACACCATTGATGAACGACTCAACTTCAGCGTAGTCGGATTCGCTTGGTTTAACTGCGAAAGTTACATATTTCAAATCGCACGAAGCCTCTTGTGCGAACTGTTCTTTGCGTTGTTTGTAGAGTTTTTTGGCATCGCCGTCCGAAACTTTCACCAGCGAATCGGCCACTGCAAAATATGGTTTCAGTGCGACAGCCACATCAACCTGCGTTTTGGCAGCGTTGTGATCGTTTTCAAGTTCGAGTTTGTTGGCCACGATGGCGCGCGACAGCAGAGCCATGTATTTGTTCTGAAGGCGATCGCTCTTCACTGTCGTCTCCCAGAATTGCCAATATTTGCGATAGGTGTGCAGTTGATCGGCAGGCATCTGCTCGGCAATGGTTGGGTCGTCGAGCATAGCAATGAACTGCGAGAGTTGACGCGGGTCGAACGAGCCAGTTTCGGGGCTGTAGAAAGCACGGCGTCCAGCAATAAGTGGCGAGATGTGATCGCCAAGAATCATATCGCGCATCTCTTCTTTGCACACTTCCATGCCAGCCTCTTCGGCTTCGGCATTCAGAATGCGCTCGCGAACCATGGTTTGCCAAACGCTTTCGCGGATTTGGTCGTTCAGGTCGTCGTCGAGACTTGCAGTGCCGTACTCAATTTTGTAAACTTCGCTCAGTTGGTCTACTGCCTCCATAAATTCGACATAGCCGACCGATTTCCCGTCGATTTTGCCGAGGTTCGATTTGTGTTCGTTCACAATCGATGCGCTCGAACTCAGAAAATCGCCAACGATGAAGGCCAGCAAGGCCAAACCAACTACCACCAGCAAAAATACGCCGTGGCGTCTCATTCTCTCTAATGTTGCCATTGTTGTTTTATGTTTGTTATTTTGTTTTTTTCAACTTGCAAAGATAGTAAAAAACCGTCAATTGCGAATGCTTTTTTCAAAATTGGTTAATTGCCTATTTTTCAGCGAATTAAAGCCTCAATTTATGTTCATTTTCACGGTGTCGATGCGATTTTGGTGCGCCTGAAGCACCTTGAAAGTCCACTTTTCGATGCGAATTGTGTCGTTCAACTTCGGGAATTTTTCGTAGTAATGCAAAATGAATCCAGCCACAGTCACATAGTCGTCCGACTCAGGCAGATCCAAGCCAAACTCCTCGTTCAGGCGGTCAATTTCGATACGACCCGACAGAATGAATTCGTTGTCCGAAACCTTTTTGGCGGTGTATTCGCGCGTGTCGTGTTCGTCTTCAATCTCGCCAAAAATCTCCTCCATAATGTCCTCAAGCGTAACAATGCCCGCCGTGCCGCCAAATTCATCGACTACCACGGCAATGGAGCGTTTTCCATGCAAGAAAATGTCCATCAACTTGCCTGCCGCCATGGTTTCTGGCACTGTAGAGATAGGGCGAATGCAGTCGTGCCAATTTTTCGGATTTTGGAACAGATCGGACGAGTGAAAATAGCCGATAATGTTATCGATGCTGTCGCGATAGATGGGAATTTTCGAAAATCCAGTCTCGATGAGCGTGTTTTTCAATTCTTCCAAAGTAGCGTCGTAGCCAAGCGCCACCACCTCGGTGCGCGGCACCATGCAGTCGCGCAGTTTCACCGACGAAAAATCCAACGCATTTTGGAAAATGGTAACCTCGTTTTTCACCTCTTCCTGATTGTCGGCATGCTGATAGACATCGTTCAGCCAATAGTCGAGATCGACAATGCCGAGCTGCGTTTTTGCCTCTTTCGGACGGATTTTCACGCCCAAAATGCGCAGCAAACCTATCGACAAAAATGTGGAGAATTTGGCTATCGGATATAGCAAAATGTAGCACAGCCAAAGCAATGGCGCGAAAATCTGCAACCAAAGGTTTGGATTAACGCGAAAAATGGTTTTCGGCAAAAATTCGCCTGTAAAAAGCACAATGATGGTGGCTGCGATGGTCTGCGCAAGGTTCACCAGCACGGCACTCGGAATCCACGCTTCGAACAACGGCGAAAGCACTTCGGCCATGGCAATGCCGTAGATTACCAGCACCACATTGTTGCCCACAAGCAACGTTGAGATGTACTGTTCGGGATCATTGTAAAAGATGTTAAGAATGCGCGTAGTGAGCCGTTGATGCTTCTTTTCTATCTCGAAACGCAGTTTGTTCGACGACAGAAACGCTATCTCCATGCCCGAAAAAAAAGCCGAAAACAGCAGCGAAACCACTATGATGATGAGGTTGGTCATTTTTTATGTTGAAGAGTTGATGAGTTTATGAGTTGAAAAGTTTAACGCATTAGTGATGGTCTGTGAGAAAAAATTTCTGGTTTCGGGCGGTGAGCCTGTCGAACCGCATCTCTCACCTCTAACCTATCACCTCTCACCTTTAATTCTCTACTGGGAAAATTCCGCTCACGCGGCGAATGGTGTAGCGCGTCATGGTCTGGTTCGATTCGAAGCCCTCGCCCACTATCTGCTTGTCAATCTGATCGATGGTGATGAGCGAGTCGGAGTAGATGCGTTCGGAGTTCTGATCCCAAAAAAGTTGCTGCGTGGCAAAATGGTTCCCTTCGTAATTCATCGCCCGCACGCTGTCGTCGAGCTGCCATAGGCGTTTTTTGTCGTAGTAGATGGCGCGTTTGCAACTGATTTCGGCTGCCACATTAAACTGCGCATCGAACGACTCCAAATGCAGTCCATCGGGAAAATCCCAATGCGGTTCTTCGGTCATGTCGTACACTTTCCAAGTCTTGGCAGTGATGCGATAGCGCGTAATGCCCGAATCGGAAATGAGCGTGGTTACACTGTCGGCACTTAGTCGCGGTGCTTCGGCGCGGTTTAGCGGTTCGTGCGACACTTTCGGCTTGCCGCTACACGCCACGAGCAAAAACAGCGCAACAACCACTCCAAGAGCAGTTGCCGCACGCTGTTGTATGTTCGAAAGTTTCAAAACCCTCAGTTTATCTGCAAATGGTGGTCTCGCCAATCCAACCGCCAACGGTGAATGGTTTACCATCTTCCAATTCGGCAACGAAGAAAATCTGCTCTTTCGTTGGGAAATACTGCGAATAGGTGCGAATCAACTCGTTTGCTTTTTCGGTGAGCGACGGATCGACCTGTTTTGCCTTGATAAATTTGTCGACTGCAGCCCAATAAACAGATTTGTTCAGAATTGGTTCTTCGTAAATGCCTTTTGTGTTGGCATAGAGCAAACCGATAAACAAATATGGTGTGCCATTATCAGGATTTGCAGCGATGGCGTTGCGTGCATATTCGCGGGCCTTCGAGTTGTTTTTTATGTTTTCGGAACTGATGTGCGCCGCCTTCAGATAGTTGTTGGCAGCAGCAACCGAGTCGCCATCGTTAAGATTCAACTGAGCCGCTTCGGCAAAATACTCCACAGCGCGACCGTAGTTGCCGCTCTTGTACGACATTTCAGCGCAACCTTTAGCCGATTCGGCCGTAGGTTTGATGTCGTGCGCATATTTTGCAGCAGCGAAATAGACTTTCGATTCATCGCAATCGACCTGCTCAAACAGTTTCACAGTCGAAGCCAGATAGTCGTAATCGGCTTTATGCTCCTCAACTGCAGCGCCATAGAGTTCGTCCATTTTGTTGCAATCGGCAGCGCCAGAATTTGCAAAAAGTTGGTCGTTAGCAGCATCAACTTGAGCGTGCTGAGCAGCGTATTTTTGCGTTTTGTCGGCAGCATTGCGCTCGAGAATATCGTTTGCAAAACTGTAGTCGGCGATGAACGCAGCAGCGCGCGAATTGTCCTCTTTGTAGAGGTCGCACGAGGTGCGAACGAACAGTTGCAGAATGTCGGGACGCGCGCTATCGCCAAGTCCATGAACGCTCTCGCTGAGCCATTCGTAAGCTGTTTGCTTTTCAGCAGGACGATATTCGAGAAGATCTTTCGCCTTCATGCCCAGCAGATAGGTGCGCGGCTGTTTGGCATAATCGCCAAAATAGAGAATCTGCTCATCGTAAACCGCCATCAACTTATCGATGAGGGCTTCGCGTTTGGCAGAATCCTTCTCTTGCGAAATTTGCCAATCCACAATTTTTACACCATAAGTATAGATGGCGCGGTGTGCGCCTTTGCAATTTGCATACGCTTTTTCCCACGGACCGAGCGCGTCGGCGTAGTTTTTCTGCTTAGCCGATTCGCTGAAAAGGCTGATGTTGATTTGGCACTCCTCGGTCATCGCCGCAGGTTGCGGTTTGGCGGCGTCGGTTTTTGCTGCTACTTTGGTTTCGGCAGCCACTGCCTTCATTTGAGGAACAGGTTCGGCTCCTGCCATTTTTTTCTTTTGTGCGAAGCCGCCCACTGCGGTCATCGCAGCCAATGCTAGACAAACAATTCTTGTTTTCATATCAAAAAGAATTTCAGATTTCTAAATTCTAATTTTTCATTTGAAGATTTGAAGATTGTGCGCTATCCAAATTCAGCGCAAAAATTATCAATTATCAATTATCAATTACCTACTGAATCTTCTGTTTAAAGAACCACATCTCGTTGAGTGTGAGGTTTATTCCTATTTTGAAATAATTTTCCTGCAGTGCAACGTGCGACGGCAGTCCAATGTTTCCATACTCGAAATTGATGTTCACCATAGTTTTGGTGGTTCGCAGCGGAAAACCAATGCCGCAAGTAATGGCGATGTCGCGCGTATTGGAGTATTTTCCGAGCGAAGAATCGTAGTATTTGTAGTACGAATTGGCGTAACTTGCGCCCAAGCGCCAACGCATGCGGTCGACATATCGTGTGCCATTTGGTCGGTAGATGTATTCTACGCCGAGCGAAAATTTCTGGCGATTGCAGAGCGAATCGGTCTTACCATAGTAGCGCGCTTTGGCAAATTCTTGCAGCGTGTAGTCGAATGCCAGCGTCAGTTTGCCATCGTAGGTGTACGAAACGCCTGCGCCATAGAGCGATGGCAGATCGAACAGCGTGCTACTATTCACCGAAACCGTGTCGGCACCGATGGTCTCCTCGGTGTAATCGCCATAGAGTTTCGATTTGTGATCGTACACAAAACCTAAGCAAAAACTATGCCGATTGATGGTCTCTTGGTACTGAAATCCGTAGCGCAGATTCACATTGCGAACTTGCGTGCGTGAGGTCTGAATGGTGGTGTAGGTCGGCACATCGCTGGCGGTGATGGTGAGTGCACGCGAGTTTTCGATGGAACCAAACATGTAGTAGACATTCACGCCAAGCGAAAAACGTTTCCAAATGGTGGCTGCCAATCCCACATAAACCTGATTGATGCCGCCGCTACCGACGAATTTCTGCGTTTGAGAAACCGAGAGCGAGGTAGAATCGGTGAAGCCGTAGTTGTAGCCCACAAACGAATAGGGCAAAACGCCCACGCTCAAGCCCATCCAGCGGGTTATCGGCAACTGAAAAGCCAGATATTCCAAATTTCCCGTGAAGGTGTTGGCTTTCTGTCCGTCGGCATTGTACGAAGTAACCAAGCCCGATGCGCCAAATTCAAAAAGGAAGCTGGTGCTATCGATGCTGCTGCTCGAGGCTGGGTTGGCAGGGTTCATGCTGGTGCGATTGCGCAACGCATAAGCCGCACCGCCCATCGATTGGCTGCGCGAAAAACCCATATCTTGCAAACGACCATAGCCGTAGCGTGTATAGGGCGAATTGACATTATTTTGTGCCAAAACTGCGCTGCCGCCAAGCAAAAGCCCAAGCGCGACAACAAGATTAGTCCTTATTTTCAGCGAGAATTTCATTCAAACCTACAAGTGCCAAATTAGGCTCTGCAAAAGTACAATTTTTTATCTTATTACACAATAGTGTTGCAATGCCGCCGCCAAGCACAAGTTTTACGTCGGGATAGCGCTGTTGCAGGTAGCGCATATAGCCTTCAATCTCAAAAACTATGCCATTGAATGCGCCTGCACGCATGGCTTCGGTGGTTTCGGCAGCCATAAATTTTTCTGGTTCGGTTGGCTCCACTTGCGGCAATTTTCCCGTGAAATGGTGCATTGCCTTGAGCCGAAGTTCGTAGCCTGGCGCAATGTTGCCACACTCGAAATGGTTTTCATCAGAAAGAAAATCGTAGGTCACGCAGGTGCCAGCATCGACCACAAAAAGATTGCCCGTTGGCACGCAAACACGCGCTCCTACAGCCGCCGCAATGCGATCGGCGCCAACGAGTCGCAAATCGTAATCGCACGAAATGGGAAACTTCAAGCCATGTGGCATCTGCAACATTTCAGGAAAATGTCGGCGCAGAATGGCGATAATCGGTTCATCGTTGCCTGCCACGCTGCAAAAAATCGCTTTTTCGAGCGGGAAATGCGCTTTCAGATCTTTCAAAAATTCGTCGGTCAAAGCATCGCACACACGAATGTCGACCAGCGTGCTGCCGTCGAAAATCGCCATTTTCAGGCGTGTATTTCCTCTGTCGATGACAAGGTTCATTGCAAAGATTTCAAATTAGTAGCAAGTCGCAAGTAGCAAGTAGCAAGATTTTTTTCTGCAATTGAGAAAGGTTTCAAGTTAGGGCTGCAGTTTGTGATGTTTCGGACGCACGCAGTGCGTCCCTACTTTCTAACTTTATAAACTTTACAAACTTTCAACTCATTTATTTACCTGTGATTATTCGCTTAATTTCGTTGAGTTTGTTCAAGGCTTCGATTGGTGTGAGATTGTTGATGTCGGCATTTTTTATCTCGTCGCGGATTTGCACTAGCACGGGATCGTCGAGTTGGAAGAACGACAACTGCATGCCTTCGCGAACAGGTGCGCCATCGAGATTTTTGGTTACATCCACATTTTGGCGACTATTTTGCTCCAGTTGTGCCAGAATTTCGTTAGCGCGCGTCACCACCGACTTGGGCATGCCCGCCAATTTCGCCACATGAATACCGAAACTATGTTCGCTGCCACCACGCACCAGTTTGCGCATGAAAATCACTCTCTTATCGACCTCTTTTACCGAAACATTGTAATTTTTGATGCGCGGATAGGAACGTTCCATCTCGTTCAACTCGTGATAGTGCGTTGCGAAAAGCGTTTTGGCACGGCAGTTGGCGCGCTCGTGAATGTACTCCACAATGGCCCACGCAATGGAGATGCCGTCGTATGTGCTAGTGCCGCGCCCAAGTTCGTCGAACAAGATGAGGCTACGATGCGAGATGTTGTTCAGAATGCTTGCTGCTTCGCTCATTTCGACCATGAAAGTGCTTTCGCCGAGCGAGATGTTGTCGCTGGCACCGACGCGCGTAAAAATCTTGTCGACCACGCCAATGGTGGCGCTATCGGCAGGCACGAAACAGCCAATCTGCGCCATCAGAACAATCAGAGCCGTTTGGCGCAAAAGGGCAGATTTACCAGCCATGTTCGGACCAGTGATGATGATGATTTGCTGCGTTTCGCTATCGAGATAGACATCGTTCGGCACATACGCCTCGCCCGCCGGCAGTTGCCGCTCAATCACAGGATGGCGACCCTGTTTTATGTCGATAATATCTTCGTCGTTCACCACAGGACATTGGTAGCCATACTCCTCCGACGCCTGCGCAAACGAGAGCAAGCAGTCGAGTTGCGCCACAATGTTGCAGTCGATTTGAATTGGCGGAATATATTCGGCAACAGCTTGTACGAGTTCGCTGAAAATTCGCGATTCGATGGCAAGAATTTTCTCCTCGGCACCGAGAATTTTCTCCTCGTAATCCTTCAATTCTTGCGTGATGTAGCGTTCAGCCTCGGTGAGCGTCTGTTTGCGAATCCAATCGGAAGGCACGCGATTTTTGTAGGTATTGCGCACCTCGATGTAGTAGCCAAACACATTGTTGTAGCCGATTTTCAGGCTTGGAATGTCGGTGAGTTCGGCTTCGCGACGCTGAATTTTTTGCAGATAATCTTTGCCAGATGACGAAACATCGCGCAGATCATCGAGTTCCTTGTCGACGCCACGAGTTATCACGCCGCCTTTGTTCAGCACGGTTGGCGGATTGTCGGTAAGCGTTTGGGCAATACGTTCGCGAATGAGTGCGCAAGCGTTGAGTTGTTCGCCAAAGCGCTGCAGCATTGGATTTTTAGTGTTGGAACAGAGTTTTTTTATCGGTTCGATGGCCTCGAGTGCGTAACGCAACTGCCCCACTTCGCGCGGTGTGATGCGCCCCACTGCCACTTTCGACAGAATGCGTTCCAAATCGCCCATGGTTGCGAGCAAATCGGCTATAGTGTGCCGCATTTTTGGATATTTGAAGAAATGCGAAACCACGCTCAAACGATCTTCGATGGGTTTCACATCTTTCAGCGGGAACGAGATCCAACGCCGGAGCATGCGTCCACCCATTGGCGTGAGTGTCTTATCGATGACCGAGCAGAGCGTGCGCGCGCCTTCGCCCGTGGCGCTGAACAGTTCCAGATTGCGCACGGTGAATTTATCGAGCCAAACGAAACGCTCCGTCTCGATACGCGACAATGTGGTGATGTGGCTTATTTGCTGATGGTGCGTAGCGTCGAGGTAATAAAGCACTGCGCCAGCCGCTATCACACCCAGAGTCATCTCTTCGATGCCGAAACCTTTCAGATTTTGCACCTCGAAATGCTTTTGCAGTCTATCGTGCGCTGCCTCGGAAGTGAAGACCCAATCGTCCTGCTCCTGCGTGTGAAAACGATTGCCAAATGCCGCCTCGAAATCGCGACGCTTGCCATATTCGTAGAGCACCTCTTTGGGCGCGAAACTGCTCAAAAGTTTTTCAACATAATCCAGTGCGCCCTCGCCAACCAGAAATTCGCCCGTCGAGATATCGAGAAACGAAACACCAGCGCGATCGTCTTTCAAATGAACTGCAGCAAGGAAGTTATTTTCCTTTACGCTAAGCACATTGTCGTTGGTTGCCACGCCGGGCGTAACCAATTCGGTGATGCCGCGTTTTACCAGTTTTTTGGTCAGTTTCGGATCTTCCAGTTGATCGCAGATGGCCACGCGCAGCCCAGCACGCACAAGTTTTGGCAGATAGGTATCGAGTGCATGATGCGGGAAACCAGCCATGGCAGGCGCATTCACATCTTTGCTCGACCGCTTGGTGAGCGTGATGCCCAAGATTTCGGCTGCAGTTTCTGCATCTTTGTCGTATGTCTCATAAAAATCGCCACAACGAAACAAAACGATGGCATCGGGATATTGATTCTTCACATCGAAGAACTGTTTCATCATTGGCGTGAGTTTGTCCATAACAAGTAGTTTCTAATAGTTTTTTTGCTTCGCAAAGTTTCTAAGTTTTTGCCACAAATAATTGAGCAATTGGAAATTAAATAATTAAATAATTTTATTATTCATTATTTATTTTTAATTATTTATTCCAACATTTAGTGGCTGCGGGCGCGTTTTATCAGGATATTGTAAAGAATTTTCCAAAAATAGATGTTGTCGGTAACGAAGCAGCCGCGGCGTTCGCACATTTCGAGATAGCGCATTTCGGAGGCCTGAATTTCGTCGAGCGTCTTGGGCATATCGGCATAGAAAGGCGGCAAAAGTCCCGGTTTGAAATGCGTTCGTTTTTCTTGTAACTCCTTGCTATACAGGCTGTAATACTGTGCGCTGAGTGGTCGCACGCCAACCAATTTCATCTCGCCACGACAAAGGTTGATAATCATTGGCAACTCGTCGAGCCAAGTGCGGCGGAGGAACTTTCCGAGCGTCGACACACGAATGTCGTCGGCAATTTTTCCGCCCTCGCGCAGGTGATGATGGTCGTACATGTATTGCTGTAGATATTCGGCATAAGGGTGCATGGTGCGCAGTTTGTACACGTAGAAATAGTGCCCATTTTTGCCGATTCGGCGCAGTTTGATGAGCGGTCCATAGCGACGACGCATCTGCTCGTGCGGCTGTTGCGTGCGCTCCGCCACAACCACAGTCAAACCATCAATTTCGGCATGGTCGAGCACGGCAAATCCGCAATAGTAAAGTCTTCCGAGCACTTCGGTTTTGGTCAGCACGCGGTTGCGCCCCTTGGTGATGTCGTAGTAGAGTCGGTTGGTGAGAAAAAGTTTCGGCACTACCCTTTTGATGATGAAATCGAAGCCGTACATCACCCAGCCGATGCCCATTGGCCACGCTTGTAGCAGACGATTTTTGCGTGTCGACCGCGATTCGAAGAGGAAAACTACGCGACCATTGTCGGGCAATGTGGCGTTGGCAGCGCAAAACATTTTGTTGATGCCGCGAATGTTGTTCAGTTTTTCGAGGTTCACTATGGCATCGTAGCGAAACGCAGGCCACGCGTTGTAATTGAACACGCTTCCGGTAGAGATAATGAGCGTGTTACTGTTCGCCACATCGATGTGCTGCGCGATGTAGTGCATCACATTTTCGGTGGTAATTTCGGCACCCGAAGCCATTTTTTCAGCCACAGCCTCATCGCTCAAACGTTGTGCAGGTTGCAGCACAGTAGCGGGTTCACGTTTGTCGAACACTTGCGGCTGTTCATCGATATAGGCGGTGTAGTAGAAAATATGCACTGCGCCAACAATCAGCAGATTTTGCAAAAATACCGCCAGGATGAGCGACGAAGTTTGCAGCACCGAGAATTCAATCAGGTCGAAATAGGCGCAAGCGAGTGACACAGCCAGCGTGCAGAGTGCAGTCAGCGTGAGGCGCATCACCGAGCGGCGGTAACGACTCTCTTTGAGCGGACGATATTTGCTGCAGATGTAGCCAAACACCGCCCAAATGCCGCCGACAATCAGAAAAATGTCGCCATAGCGCGCCAGAAAGAACCGCTTGGAATAGTCTTTCAGCAGATAAAACGAACCGAATGCTATCAAGAAATAGCACAAATCGGCCAACAAAAGTCGCCAACTCGGTATGTAAAATCGTTTTTTCATCTATTTTTTTGACATGACAATCAATCTCTTCACGCAATTTTTGGCGTGTTGGAGCAACAATTCTTTGAGCCATGCGGTGCGATTGTCGGTCCAACGTTGCGGGTGCGTGGTCATCATGATGTGAGGCGGCAATGTGCCCTGTTCGGCTGCCGCGACAATATCGCTTGTGTGGCGATAGACCCAACCGCGCTGCGTCCACTGCTCCTGATGCACGGGGATTTTGTCGCGCAAGCTCACTTTGTAACCGTCCCAGCGGCGACCAGTGTCGGTCAAATAGAACACATCACCAAAATCGACATCGAAATAGGGTTCGCCAACGATGCCAAAACTGCGGTAGCTGCACGACTGCCAGAGCGCGCGTCCATCGTACTTGCTGCGCGGCGCGCCATGCATGCAGATGGTTCGCACAGGGTAAAATTGCCGAAAATAGCGCAACCATTCGGCAAAATGCTCTTGTGCTGCAGCCACATTGCCATGGCAGAGCGAAAGATCCTCGTAGTGGTAGCCAATTTCGTGACCAAGTGCAGCAATCTGCTTGATTATTTCGGGTTGATTGCTCTCTGCGCCAACGCGGAAATAGTAACTCGCGCGAGCACCGATTTCGGCTTCGAGTTGTGCCACACGCAGCGAATTTTCGGGACGCGCATCCACATCGTGTCGCAAAATTACGAATTTTTCGTGAGTGCTAGCGACGCGCCCATCGCAATAATCGGCAAAAGTAACAAAAACATAGCCAAAATTTTTCAGCGTCGAAAGCAGTTGGCGATATGTTGAGAGGGTGAAGTCCATTATTTGAAGCGATATTGATAGTCGGGATTGGTGCGCATTGTACGCTCGCTCTCTGGGTAATTTTCGACAAACCAGACGAGAAATGAGGTAACATCGATGTGTTCATCGAGCATTTTTTGATAGTTCGGCAGCGTGCGTTCGGAGCGTTGCAACAGTTCCACGCCACGCGCAATTGCCCGCGATTGATCGTCCAGACTTTCGGAGAAATTGAAGCAAAGTTCGTATTTCTTATCAAGTTCGGTGGTATAGCGGCGCCCTGTATTGTCGATGTAGATGCCAGGAACGCCCATCATCACACCTTCGGAAACCATGGTGGCGCTTTCGCCAAAAATGAGCGATGCAAAAGCCATTGCGTGGTGCATGCGATCGGGCGCAATTGGGAAACGATACGGTTCAAACTCCGCAGGCAGCGGCTTTTCGGACGAAATGAAAACACGTCCATATTTCGAAAACTCAGCTATAGCGCGTCGTTTGTTTTCGAGGCTGATGCCGCTGTGTCCGCGATCGTGCGTAGCGTGCCACGACACAAAACGAACAATGGTGTATTTTTCGCCAGCCTTCACGCCAAGCTCAACGAGCACCGAGGCATCGGGCGAAAAGCGATTTGGATGCAGATAGAGCAATTCGTTGTAGCCCGCATAGCGCAGCACTTTGCACGAATGTAGCGGATGGTCGTAGTTCGATGTGAGAATGACGCTTGTAAACGGCTCGTAAAGACGAATTTGCTCCAAATTGAAAGTATCTTCGAAAGTGATGTGCGGTTTACGCATAAGCCACGCCACATGCGATGCCGTGATGGAACCATGACTCACAAAAACATCGGGGCAAAAACGGTGTGCAATGCGCCATTCGCGCCAATCGAAGCGAAGGAGATCGAACACCTTGCCAATGGTTGAGGTCGATTTTTTGCCAAAATTTACGAACTCGAAGCCGAATGTAGTCAGCAACCGCACCTCGAACTCCTTGTCGCGACAAGTGAACGGCACATGATGTCCGCGCCGCTGCATTTCGTCGGCAAAATGGCGAAACATGTGCACATGTGCAGGGTGACCTATGTCGATAAGAATGTTCATCTCATTTTCAGTATTTTCACTCCGAGTTTACCGATTTTATAGAGCGCAGGATTGCAAAGGTACAAATAACGACCGAATTCTACCAATTTTCCGCCAAAGCGCGCCTTGAAATCGCGCACACCATAGTCCTCGTCGGGCGTGCCAGCCCCCATCATATCGAAAATGGGCATGGCATGTTGCGCTGCGTAACGAATGCCAGCGTAAGTGGCGAGCGATGACGGGAAAATATTTTTGTAAACACCATCGATGCCGCAAACGAACCACTCGTAAACCGCCTTACCTTCAAGGCAAACGCAGACAGTCCCGCCAATAATTTTGCCATTGAGTTCGACCAACAAAATGCGCCCCGACGGCAATGCGTAGAGTTTTTTGAAAAAATCGAACGAAAACAATGGCGTCTTCACTTTTGTGGTGTAGAGATGGTGAAGAATCTCGTAAAACTCCGCCACTTGCGCAGGCGTCGGATTTTCGACAATCACTGCCCCATCGCGCAACGAAGTGCGAATGTCGCGCTTGCGCCCACGACCGAGATTGCCTTCGACCACCTCGAGTGACGAACAATCGACCTGAAAATTGAGGTGCGGTTGATAAACAAATCCACAACGTTCGAAAATAGCACGCCAACGGCTGTAATCGCTGAAATTACGCGTTTCGATGTAGATGGCACGATGTTTCAAGTTTTCGGTAACCGCCACAAGCAACTGCTCGAGTGCCTCATCGCTAATATCGGCTGCAAGCAACGGACCGCCCACCACAATGGCGCGACGCGTGAAAAATTGTTTTATGACATTTGTTTCGTGCGTGATGTAACCCACCACAACGCCCGTCAAGCGATTATTCTCCTCGACCGCCACCACGAAGGGCGTCATCATTTCGGGCAGCGAGGCGAAAAAGTCGTATGCTTCGGGTGTCTGAAACCAAGTAGCCGTGGGTGATACGTCAACCAACGCTTGCCATTGATTGCGATCGAGTTGTTCTATGTCAGAAAAAAGTTTCATTTTTTTGAGTAAAGAGTAAGAATAAAGACAAAAGACTGCTACTCCACTCCATTTTCAGCATTAAATTCGTCGATGGCGCGCCGCAAAGCACGAATGTAACCATCGCCAAATTTCACATCAGGTTCTAGATAATTGCCTTCGCCCCACTCGTTCCACGATTTAACAAACACGATCGGGCGTTTTTTGTGGTTGAGATAGGCAAAAGTCTCTTTGCAATGCAAATAAAATTGTTCTGGCGTGGCATTATGGAGTATGGTAGCTCCAGTGCCGCGGCGTGGCGTGTTGTCAAAATTCGGCAACAGCGTTGGTGCCACCCGCTGTTCGGCATAGAGCGGAGAGAGCAGTTTGTGGCGAATTTTGGCGTAATCGAATTTTGCCAATGGATGGCGAATGATTTGCGACATGAGCATGCGCAACGCACGACTGCTGTAGCGCATGGTGCGCGACCTTCCGAGCGACTCCACTTCCGATTTGCAGCAAAGCACCGTCTCGTCGCAAAGCCTATGACGTGGGTTACCAATGCGCGAAGCATCGTCCACATAACTCATAAAGAAGAACTGCGGCAAGCCATTCTGCACAGCCAACTGCTGCCAACGCGCCATCATCTTTTCAACTTGCGGAATGTTTTCAATCTTGTAGAAGACGAACACCAATCGCCCATCGATGCGGTAGTAGCGCGGATCGCGAAAAATATGCAGGAGCGAATGAAAATGTTCGTCCCATTCATCTTGCTCGCCATAATCGACGCTGAGCAGCACACTCATGTCGAGAACACTGCGGTTGGCATCCCAAGTTTTTTTGTACCAAGTATGATTCGCCCAACAGAGGCAGAAAGGCATGTCGGGTTCGCCCAAGCGCACCACTTCGTTCAGCGGCAATTCTAGCATTTGGCGCCCATGTCCGAACCAATAGTGATAGTAGCAAAATGCCGAAATTCCAGCTTTGTGCGCCAATTCAGCTTGCTGCCGACGCGTTTCGGCATTGCGCAGGTCGTAATAGCCAAGATCGGCAGGCTCTTGCGGCTGATAATGTCCTTTGAACAGCGGATGCGACTTGCGCACATTGGTCCACTCCGTAAAACCTTTGCCGTACCACTCATCATTCTCTTTGGTGGGATAGTATTGCGGCAGATAGAAGGCAATGGTTTCCAATTTTTTTCTATCGCTAGCCATTGGCGCATGACCAAGCACCACATCGTAGATAGAGACAATACGCTGCGCCACGGCAGAATTATCAAGATTTAGCAGTTCTATGCGCTCTCGGCCATTGCTGCGTCTACCATCGCGAAGCACATCGGTGATGCGGTCGGCGATCTCCTGCGGATCGAAACTGGTGGCATACGAATTGCGCACGCCACTGAGCAGATAGGCAATGTCGGCTACATCGGTTGCCACCACTGGGCAATTGCAAGCCATGGCCTCCTTCACCACTTGCGGCGAACCTTCGCTCTTGGTCGGCAAAAGCATCACATCACAAGCGCAGAGCAAAAGATTTACCTGCTCACGATTCCAGCCGCTCATCTCTATCAGATTGACTGGGAAACCAAGCCTATCGACTGCCTTGCGCGCAAGCGCCACATTTTTTCGAAGATTGCTAAATGCGCCACCAAACAAGATATTTGGTCTATCGGTAGGCAAACCCATGCGTGCAATGGCTTCAGCTTTTGGCACAAGTGGCTGCTGATTGAGCCAGATGCCACACGGCTGAAATGCGTAATGTTTCGGTTTAGGTGATAGTTGGTCGTAGATGTGGCGCGCAACAAAAATGTTGTATGCACTACGCCGCAACGCAAGGCGCGACACCAATCTACCGTACCAAGTGAGCGTTTCGCCATTGTGGTAGGTCGTAACCACTGGAACCAAACGCTGCAACACCGCCAGCGCACCCGACATGCCATAGTGCGCATGCACCACATCGGGACGTTCGGCACGAATTACCTGTTTCAAACGACGCAAATTGCTAAGGTAGCCCCAAAGTCCACGACCTTTGATGGCAAAATATGCCACCTCGACGCCTTGCTGCTTGAGCGCATTGCCTTGCTCGTTGACGAACACATACGAAAATTGTCCGTCGCCGTGATTGCCGCTGTAAACAAGTAGTGCTTTCATGTGTGAGAAGTGTATAAAGTCAGAAAGTGAAAAGTGTATAAAGTAGAAAGTTTGTAAAGTTTGTAAAGTTTGTAAAGTTTGTAAAGTTTGTAAAGTTTGGCGGGTTGAGATTGAAAAAGTTACTGTTCGTTCTATCCCGTAATTCTAAATTCTAAATTCTTATTTCTTAATTCTCAAATCATGCCACGCCCTTTCAATTTGAACCAATTCCAAAATAGTATAATGAAAAATTCAAATGCCAAGAACATGTTGAAATACTTCATGTGTTTTCGGCTGAAATGCATCAAACCATAAGCAGCAAGCATCATATCGAATGGAATAACTGGATAGTGGAAACGACCTGCATGAATGTACGAGCTGAGTGCCAGCGCCGCCATGTAACCAAGCGTGTAGGCGAGCACAATAATATGTTGTTTCCACTCGCCCGTGCGCCACATCACAAGCAAGCCATAGAGCAGGAAAAACGACATGATGTTTTTTACATACCAACCGCCATTGAGCATGGCCTGCGTGGGTTGACCATACAAATCGATCATTGTAGGGAAAGGAATAGTGAATACTAGAGGCGCCATTAAACCTGCGCTCAAATATTTTGCAAACGAGTTACCACCCTCACGCGTAGCACGAAATTCCAGATTACCTTTGGCCTGCTCGCGATTTAGCATAAGGTCGCCCACAAGTTGGCTCACCTCATTTCGGAAGGCGAACAACATACATAAGCCAAGAAATATGCCCAATGCTACTTTACGCCCCGTACTGATGATTTTTTTATCGGTAATGACAATGGCGACCACAAATGTGAGAATAGCCACAGCAAACAGTGCCGTGCGAAACCACATGAGGAACGACGAGAAAAGAATGATCTCGAAATAGTCTTTGATAAGCACTTTAGGCTTGCGAAAAACAAAGTCGATGCGCTCCAAATACCACACGGTGAACATGGTCATGACGGCCTCCTTCATGGTGGTGGCAGTCCAGAATATAAGCGAAGGCATCAAGAAAGTGAACACAGCCGAAAGCATTGCTATCCTATCGCCAAAGTTGCGTTTGGCAAGTCGATAGAGCAGTACAATCATCCAACCTGCGAAAAAGGCATTGATAATGCGTGTGCAGATGATGCTATCGCCCGTCAACAGATCGCAAATAGCTAGAACAATTGGGTAGCCAAGGTCCGAAACTCCCTCCTCTTCTTTTGCCCAATTTATCCATGGCGACAGGTCGCCATCGCGCACACAATCGGCCAACCATTTGCCCGTAGCGAAATAACCGCCCGAGTCGATACTACACCATGGCGGCTGCTCCCATGGTGTATCCCACATGGCTTGGGTAAAGCCATAATACGATAGTGCCCAAATGCAATAAACTAGCACCACATCCCAGAAAATGCGCCGTTCGATGTGACGTTCGGAGTAACGCTCGTATTTTAGCGGCAGGCGACGACCATAATAGAAAAACGCGATCACCTCAATGCCGCCCAAAATCCACGAATACCACGGCATAGCAAAGCTCAAGAATGCCAACGACACCGCTATCAAACCCAGAAAATAGGTGATAAGGCACGAATTGCTGATATTTTTGGGGAAATAGGCTTGACGATGCATATTTTTAGCGATGCATAATTCTGCGTTTCAACTGCACTAACTTATCGGTAAGGTGTGTACCTAATATCTTTTGTGTAAAAAATTGCTTAAACTTTTGATATGGAGTTCGTTCGACCCAACTGCCAGCAAAATGGTGAATACAATAGGTATTTGGCGTCAATTTCAGTATCCGAGTACTTGTAAGTGGGCAAAAATAATCGACAGGGAAAACATGCATATCATTTTTGTAAACGGCATATTTGCCATCTATTACAAAACCATTTTCGGTCATAATGCGCGAAATAGTGTTGGTGTTTGGAGTCATATCAAAAGTTCCATCGGGCAGCAAAAAATGCCGATTTTCGTTATAATATGCCAACTGTTCTGTTACCCAAACACCATGCGGAGCACTTGCCATCAGTCCTGTTACAGGAGCATTCGCCATACTTGCCTCGTAACCTGTGAATGCAGGCAAATTCATTAAATCTTCCAATGGGCGAATTATCTCGACGTCGGTATCCATATACACGCCACCAAACTTCTCGAGTGCCCAAAGACGGACAAAATCAGTAACAAATGCAAACTTTCGAGCATCGTAGGCTTCGCGCACATACGGCACGATATCAATATCGAATGTCGATTCGTTCCAAAGGCGCATTTCGTAGTCGGGCAAATAGCGTTCCCAACTTGCAATGCATTTTTGTGCCAATTCTGTGAGCGGTTTTCCGCCAAACCAACAATAGTGAATTATTTTCGGTATCATCGCTATTCGCTCAATCGTTTTACAA
>CAVHRT010000005.1:0-44275 GCA_963638355.1 Flexilinea sp.
CCCAAAGGTGTTGGAGTAGCAATGGTTCCCAAAGGTGTTGGAGTAGCAATTTTTTGAAATTGCATTATTGTAGCAATTCACTCCAAAAGTATTGCAGTAAGTGCCGTAGGTGTCCTCATCATCGTACACCCGTACAAGCATTGTGTTGTTGTTGAGACATTGAAGCGGATAGGCTACTTCATCGACCACAAGCACTGACATATATGCTCCCATCACATTGTGGTGGCAGGTGCCGTTGTAGCCATTATTCGAGGCAGGTTTCCACGCATTCAGGCTGCCATCGGTGCTTGTGACTGCATCGTGGAAGGTGTAGTGCCAATTGTAATCGGTACTGCTGCAAGTGGTGTATGGTATGCACTCCTGCACACCGAAATAGCCGTATAGGCTGAAAATATCATCTTGCCATTTGGTATCGTCTGAAATCGTAAGATTGTATCGTTTGAACTGCACATTCTTGAAATCGTATGGGCAATCATTCTGCCATTCGTCTAACAAGCGGTAGATAACACCTTTGCCGTTCGTAGCGTCTGCCCATTGGTAGCGTGTGGTGTCGTTGTGTATATCGTACCACACCTGCCACTTGGAAAGGTCGGCACTTGCAAAGTAGGTATCACCATCGTGAGCAATGGCGCGAGCGGAGGCGTTCAGCGTCCGTTCATCGTCTGCCACCACAATCAAATCGAACGCGTGACCTGCGCTGCGCGCCTCGGCATCGTTCGCCACGGCTGTAACAAAGTCGGTAATTCGGTATTGCTGACCTGCCACAAGCGTGCCCCCCTCCACCATCGCAAGCAGTTCAGCGTGGGTGGTGGAGATCATCGGCTGTACCTGTTCCAATTCCTCTTGCCTAACATACAGATGCTGTTCCCAGTCGCTCCAAGTGTCGTTTTGGAGGCTGCGAGCGTAGTAGCCATCGCGGTTGGCGAGGTACTGGCGTGTGATTTTGTTGCGCGCATCGAATTCTACCGAGAGCGACCACATGGACGATGAGTAGGCCAATACCCTGCTTCGCCCTGTGCTTGTGGCTCTGATCCAGCGCACCGAGTACGAGCCAGCGGTGGTGGTGCCATCGAGACCCGACAGGTTGCGAATGGTGATGGTGCTGTCGGAATCGGTGATGAGCGTGAACTGCTCGCCATCGTACGAATAGAGCGAGTTGTCCTCCTCTACCAGATAGAGTGCCTGCGTGCTTGGGTCGGTGATGGTCTCGAGGTCGGCAGTGGTTTCTACCACTACTACCTCTTTTTCGGGCTCCATCGAGCCAGTGAGCGCGTTGAGCAGTTCGCGTATCTTAGCCGACGAATAGGTTGTGGAGGCTGCGCCTGCCGAGAGGTCGTTTATCTCGGCTTTTTCGCTTAGTACTTGTTCCAGATCCTCCACGGCCGACATGGGCAGCACCTCGTCGTGGTGCCAATAACTGTCGATCCACGCAGCGAACTGTGCGGCGGTAGGTTTCTTGCCGCGCGAGAACCACTGTTTAAGTGTTGTTTTATCCATATTTCAATGGTGATTAAATGGTGATTAAAAAGACCTCTTCTTATCCCCCAAGGGGGAAGTTTGGTTAAATCGTTTTCATGATGTAGGCCAGCACATAGTATGGCGGGCGGTTCTCGTGAGGCTGATTGGCACCCTGCGCTTTGAGCGTAACCGTGTGGGTGTGTGCGCCAGCAGAACTGGTGGTGGCTGCAGTGCCGCCAGTAGAACCACTGGTTGAGCCGCGAGAAGTGCCACTGCCATAGGTGTAGATAAGTGTGTGTGTATGTGCGCCAGCATTGCTACTGGTGAGCGTGCCGCCATGGTTGTGCGATGGCATCTCGTCGATGGTGAGGGTGTGTAGTTTTTCGCCGCCCGTTGCGCCAATGGTGCCATAGTCGCTGTCGGTGTCGCTGTAGCCCACAATGAACCGTCCGCGCAGGTCGGGTGTGCCATCGGTGCCGTCGCACAGTTGCCAGCCGAGTGGAATGTCGTCAACCGAGCCGCTCCACATGTTGATGACGCCTTTCGGCACCAAGTGGTTAGCAATGCCATCGATGATGGGAAAGTTGTCAGCCCGCCTGATTTCTCTTGACGCCACCCGTGTCCACGTGCAATACTGCGCATATCGTTCGATGCGAGCAGCCTCGAATGTTTGTCCAGCCGCCTCCACACTGATAGAATTCTCTACAATGCGAATGCCTGTGTTGACATCGCCACGTAGCGGCATCAGTTCGCCGCCAATCACTATCAAGCCATCGGCATCGGCGCTGCTCTGTGTGATGATGTAGTTAGAGCCATAGAGGTTAGCCAGTCCGTAGGCCATGTGTATCTGCTGCTGCATGAACTCGAGCGTGTCGGTAGAGAGCGGATACTTTTTGTTGCCATTTTTGAAATTTGCTGTATTCATAGAAGTTTTCAGTTAAGTTGTCGATAATCGGGAATGCGCGAGAGCAATCGGTAGCGATTGACTATGGAGTGCACTTGTGCCAGACTGTTGGTGTCGGCATACACAGCAGCGGGACACCACACCGTGAAGTCGGTAGTAGCCCAAATGGTGTTTTCGTCCCATGCCCAGAGCCAATCACTTTGCGGTTCGGCTGCCTCTATTGCTTGCTGATCGGCAGCGAGGGCAATCATGTAGCCTTGGTTCGAGCCTTCGTCGTAGAGCATCAGGAATTCGCCATCGGCGGCAATATCCTCTATCTCGAAACCATTGCTGCGATCGTAGCCAAACTGCTTATTCAGTGCGTGGCGCAGATAGACCACTTGCCCCGTGTGTTGCAATTGAAACAGCGTATCGGAGCGCAGTGTGGTGCGTCGGTCGCTCAGTTCCACAATGGGCTGCATCAGCACTCGCACCAGTGCGGTGAGGCGTGGTGCGCGCAAGCAGGTAGGCAGCAGCATCACTGCCAATTTTCGCCAATCAATTATCTGCAGTGACATAAGCAATGTAGTTAATAGTTGAGCCAGTGGCATCGTATTCGTAGTAGCCGCTGTATGGTTGTGCTTTAGCATCGATTTGGGTGAATTCAACACCGTCGTAACTTTCGCTGGCCGAGTTCAGTTCTGGTATCACCACGCCATCGACCTGTTGCAGCGCATCGATGAGCGAGGCGTTGCGATATTCGCCATTGAAAGGCAGGTTGCTGATGTAGTCGTTGATGGCAGCCTCCACGGGGTTTTCGCCAGTGGTCAGGTTCTGCCCGCTACCGTTCAGCGTCATCGGGTTGTAGTAGATGGCAAGGTTGAGCCGCAGTTGGCAGGCGCGTTCGTTTATCAGTTCTACACGCACGCCAGCGTCTTTTACCTCGGCAATGTACTCTTTCAGACCATTGGCTTGGTCGGTGGTGAGCGGCTGTTTGGTGTCGCCATTGGCGGCAGCCACTTTCACATACACCACGCCATCGCTTTCGGTGGCAGCGGCAAATTTCACCACTTGGCAGGCTGCGAGTTGGTCGTCGGTGAGTGTTTCGGCATATTCGTCGCTGTCGTCGGGTAGCGAGTAGCCAGCGCGAAAGGCTTTCACCTTGTTCACGTACCAGCGCAGACTGTGTGGTTTTTTCTGTGCCAACAGGTCTGACACTTCGGTATAATGGTCGTAGAACAGTCGCTCGTGAGTGTAGATGGCTGCTGCCACAATGTAGCAAATCGCATTTTCGATGCTCACGGTGCTGAAAGGCCACGATGCGCCTACTTCGTAACCATAGGCTTGGGCAAGCGTCTTGTCGTTCATCCACGCCTGTGTGATGCTTTTCTTTATCTCTTCGATGGTTCTCATAGATTTATCGTTGATTTATTGAACTTCAAAGTCGTATTCTATCCCCCAAAACTCGATGCCTTCGAGTGTATCGAGAATGGTGTTGATTTCGTCGCGTGTGATGGCGGTGGCAGGCACTATGAAATTGGCTGTGTAGTGCTGCGGCGTCTTGGTGTCGGTGGCAGTGGGCAGTGTCAGTTCTGTGCCGATGCTGAGGTCGTCGGTCAGGCTCAGGTTGTTGAGCGTGGCAATGTCGTATGCCGCCTCCATCGAACCGCATTGTTGCAGTGCGATGTCGAACAGATTTTGTCGTGATTTTACTATATAATTCGCCATTTTTTCAAGAATAGAATTACAACTACAAGTGCCGCTGCCACAATGGCAATAACAAGCAGATTGACCCACGCTGGAGTGCTTACGCTCACGCTGCTGTCGGTGTGCTGTGTGGCGTGCATTTGGCTTGCTGCGGCAATAGAATCGGTTATTCGTGCCTCTTCGGCAATTACTGCGTGCGAGTTCATCAGTTGTTGCCATTCGCTGTCGGTAGTCGATGCTGTGCGGCGTATGGTCTGCACTGTGCGTGTGGCGTACTGATGACCTGCGCTGTCGGGTGCGCTCCATTGTGTCTCCACCACCAGTTCGTCGCAGTGGTCGGCAGCGTGCGTGGTCTGCGTGGTCTGCACCTGCGTGGTGCTGTCGGTGGTGCGCTCCATGGTGGCTTGGCTCACAGCCTCTATGCGCGTTTCGGCTTGTTGCTCGGCATCAATCGTTGTCTTTGTTGTCTTGCAGCTCACGCTTAATAGGGCAATCAGCAGCATGAGGACACTCGGCAATTTTGTCGATGGCGCGATTGAGGCGGCGTACATCTTTTCGCAATTCATTTATCTCTTTTTTTAGTGGTTCAACAACATACGACATCACTATCTGCACGGCTTTTTCGTCGTTGTCCAACTCAGCGGCTTTGGCTTTTTCGTTGGCCGACTTGCGTTGGGCGCGCAGTGTTACAATGGTAACTGCGCCGCCTGTTACCAGCAGCAGGTTCAGAATAGATGATATAATCTCAAATACTGTCATAGTTCAATCTCTTTTATCCACGCCTGAACATCGAACGATGGGCAGGCTTTGGCGGCAAATTCGCAATGTCCGTGAATGGTAGCCGCAGGCCAATGGCGGTGCAAGTTGCGCAGCAGCATGGTCATCGACTCGCGTTGCTGAGGCGTGCGTGTGTCTTTGGGCGTTTTTCCATCGGCAGCCAAACCGCCAATGTAGCAAATGCCAATGCTGTGGGCATTGTGTCCCACGCAGTGCGCTCCCACTTGCCCGAGCAGGCGACCCTGTTCTATGCTACCATCGAGCAAAATCACATAGTGGTAGCCAATGCCGTTGAAGCCGCGTTGGCGATGCCAGCGGTCGATGTCGGCCGCGGTGTAGTTGCGCCCTTCGGGTGTGGCACTGCAGTGTATGATTATTTCGTCGATTGCCCTCATATCATTGAATTATTGAATTACTAAGTCAATAAGTTATTTGTAATGTGCTTCGAGCGTAAGCCCTTGGCTGTCTATTTTCAGTGTATCGATGCGCTGGCCGTCCATCTCGAACTGTTCGGCAATGAGTCTGCGCCAGCCTGCATAGTCGTGATCGTTCACAATGTCCTCCAAACCCACGCCCACCATCGGTTGCTCTTTCCATTCGCCTTTGTGCGTGGCCAGTAGCAGCGTCTGATTTTGTGGCGTAGTCTCGCCAAGCGTGAGGCTCGGCTTGAGCAGCAAATCGTAGGTACTGCCGCCATCGGGACTATAGAGTTGAATGCCTGTCATTGTGTTAGTGCGTTATGGTTGTATCTTCGTAATTCGTTTTTTCAAATTTCTGCGGCTGGCTTGTTGGTGTGGCTGTGTTGCCTATCGTTCCAACTGCTGGCGCACCCGAGCCACCGCTCACGGCTGTGACCACGCCGCTGTGTGTGTGGTTGGCACACCAGTCGACCAGCGCATTCAGTTTGTCAGTCAGGTCGGCAATGTTGATAAGCCCATCGTTGTTGCCGCCGTTCATCTCTATTTTGCCACTCTCGATGGTGATGGACGAATCGCCAATGGTTATCTCCACCTTGTCGACTTCGGCAAAGCGCAGCACAGCCAAATCGCGACATGCGCCATTGCTCAGATCGCCAACCAGCACGCGACTGCCAACTTTGGGCGTTACCAGTAGTCGCCCTTTGTCGTCGTTCACCACCGAACGCAAGCGCACATCGGTCAGTTCCATGCCGCCAAGATCGATGGTGCAGGTGGTGTCGTCGACCGATTTCACCATAGCAGTGAAAAGCGGTGCAGCACTGTAGCCTGCAATCTCCTTCAGTTTTTGTGCTATCTTTGCGTAAGTGTCCATTTTTTTCTATCTTTGCCAAAATTTTTCGCCTATGAAACGCCCAATCTATTTCGTTCTTGCCACCGTCAGCTGGCTATTGCTGTCGGCAGCCACTCCCATCACCGATTGTCGCTGCAACGACATTGCGCTCTATGGCAAGGTGCGTGTGGTTCGCTACAACGCCGATTTCAAGGTGAAGGTTGTCGATTACAATGCCGACTTGCATGTCGAGAAAGTGGACTATGCGCCCAACCGCTGCGGCAAATGGCAGTTTGTTGATTATGACGAAGACTTCACGGTGCAGTTTGTCGACTACGGCGAAGATTTTACAATTCAATATGTCGATTACCGAGCGGGTGTTCATTAGCCTAATTTTTTGCCAATCGTTATCGAGCGTTCGCCGCCCGACGATGAAAAACTCACTTCGGTGGCAATAACATAGTAAGTGCCATCTTTCTCGGGATATTCGCGGTCGTGAAGTCGCACACGATAGGCTGGCGCACAATATGGCACAAGCCAACCCGTGAAACTACCCTCGAACCCTGTGTAGACAACCAACGCCAGTTCCTCTTTGGCGCGCTGCAGCAACGACTGTTCATCGGTAACACCGTAGACTTTCACGCTGCGCTTATCGCCTCCCTCTTTGCCGTAGGTTACCTTGGTGCGCTTGCCATCGGCGGCAATGCCCTCGGCTTCGACTAAGTATTTGCGGTCGTCGGCTTTCATGTATTTCAGATCGCTCTGCTCGATGTTCACCGAAAAATCGTAATCCACCGTAACGGCATCGGCCATGTCGGCATATTGCGGGTGAATGTGCAGCGTGTCGGCATCGAAATAGATATTGGCTTTGGTCTCGTCTTGAATCTTTTTCAGAATGTCGTAGGCAGTAGCGTCGCGCACCACAAACTTGTCGTAACTGAAGTCGTAGTCGCACTCCACCTTGTACGAGGCATCGACCTGTTGCACCACCTGTTCTACCAATTGTTTAGCCGACACTTTTTTGTACTCTTTATCGCTGATAGACTTGCGAAAACGATAGATCGAATCCTCGCATTCGAGTGTTACAGCGTTGTCGTCGGTTTTAATGCTCTCTAAAAAGCCATTAAATTCGGTTTTAAGGTTGCCGTTGTAGCCCAGTTGAATGACCACGGCATCGCCTTCGTTTAGTTTTTGCTCGATGCCCAGCGAGCGGTTGGCGTAGCAACCCGGCAGCACTATGGTAGCGGTGCTGCAGAGCGACTCCACGCTGCGTTTCACGCTCACGCTCTCCACCATGCCAATGCGGTAGCGTCCAACTCGTATGTCGTAGTCCATCGAAAGCATTGTGTTATACGATTAAAAGTTTTTTGTCGTCGAAATCGTCGCTTGTGGCTTTTATGGTGTACATCTGATTTTCCATGCCTTTGGTGAATGGAAATTGGTAGTCCTCTATGGCGATGCGCCTGATATTGAACAGCGTGAACAGTGCCGATTCTACCTCGACCGATTCGCGCCCTTCGCAGTAGGCACGCAGACGGCGCAAGTCGCTTTCGGGCAGGGTGTTTGCCTCGTCGCTTATCAGCACGCCCGAGATGTTGACATCGTAGTCGTTTTGACTCCAGAGTTCTTTCACTGTGCCGCGCCGATCGGCATCGGCATAACCTGCTTTCAGCACGCTGCGTTTGGCTATCTCGTTGCTGCAACTGATGGCAACCACGGGTTCTATGGGCAACTGCCACCAACTGCTTTCGCTTGCCCACTTCATTTTCATGGGGCAGGCACACGGCACATTCAGCGCATCGGCTGTCGACATCTGCGTGATGTCGCCAATCTCTTTCACCACCTCCACATTGGTGAGCCAATATGGTGGCAAACTAATCGGTTGTGCAATGTTGATGAACATAATTCAATTGTTTCTATAATTCAGTGATTCGATCATTTTTAGCTCACGCTGCTTTGCGCCATTGCCAGCACGCGAAACATCGATTCGGCCAAGGTGCGCTCCATCTCTTCGCGCTTTTCGCTCAACGAGCCATTGAAGGCAATTTGTCCCACCAAATCTTTCAGGTTGATGGTGATGTTGGTGCTGCGTTGTCCGCCCGTGGCGACTGCCTCGGTGGCGCGGCTGGTGCTTTTGCCACCTGCTGCGTCGGAACCGCCTGCACCGCCATCGGCTGCAGCCATTGCGCCACCGCCCACGGCTTGTTGCAGTTGGCTGTTGATGCCAATGCTCTCTTGTGCCTGTTCGGTCTCGTCGCTGCCTTTCCAGCCCATCTCTATGCCTGCGAGCGACTCTTTGGCTTTGTTCGCATTCTCGACAACCTTTTTCGCGCCATCGACAATGGCTTGTTGCCGTGCCTCTATGTCGCCGTTGATGGCGGCAATGGCGGCTTGGTTCTCGCTGCTGTCGCCAATGCCACATGCCTCTTTGAACTTGTACCAGCCAAGTTTGATGGTGTCGAGACCCATCATTATGCCGTTGACCAATGTGGTGAAATAGAGTTTCACGCCATCGACAAAGGCATAGAAGGTGTATTTCATAAAACCCACGATGCCGTCCCACAGACTGCCCCAACCCGTTATTTTGCTGCATAGTGCCACTATCAAACCAATAAGTACTGCCACAGCAGCCACTATCAGACCTACGGGGTTGGCAGCCATGGCAGCGTTCCAGATGCGCTGCGCCACGGCGGCGGCTTTCGTTATCACTATTTGCGCCTTTTCTTTCAAGATGAGCGCATTCAGCACCACCTCTTGCAGTGCCAGCGACACGCGGTGCATGTTGCACGCTATCACCAGTGCGCCAATGGCTACGCCCACACCAGTGATGAGCGGCCACCAGTTCTGAAACAGGCTGACCACCCAACTGAGTGCACTGCCAATGGTCGAGAGTACTGCGGGCAGTGTCTCGAGAAAGCCAGTGGCAAACGACAAGCACGCGTCGATCAGCGGCTTGAGTGCGTCGAATGTGTTAATTAGAAATTCGTCGAAAGTATCTTTCAACTGGTTGATGCGCCCCGAAGTGGTTGTGCCAGCGCGTTCTGCTCCTTGGTAGAACAGTCCCTGCTCGTCGGTTGCCCACTGAAAGGCTTGGCTCAGCATCTCGGCCGAGATCTGCCCCTTGCTCATCTTCTCTTTGAGCGACAGCATGCTTTCGCCTGTGCGCTCGCTGATTATCTGCAACGGGTTGAATCCAGCATTGATGAGTTGCAACAGGTCTTGCCCCTGCAACTTGCCCGCGCTGGTGGCTTGCGAAAATGCCAACGCCAGCGACTGCATCTTTTGGCTGTCGCCCATGGCAATGTCGCCAATCTGTTTTAGCGTGGCAAACGACTGCTCGCCTGTGATGCCAAACGACATCATCGTCTTTTGCGCTTCGAGCAAGCCAGCCTTGTCGTAGACCGTTACCTTGCCATACTCCGAAATGCGTGCAAACATGTCCTCCGCTGCCTCGGCGTTACCTTTGAACAGCGTGGTCATGTTCATCTTTTGTAACTCGTTCTCGCTGCCAGCCTCCACCATCTTACCAATGGCACCCGAGATTTTGCCAACGAGCGTTTGGCAAGTCTGAAAAATGTTATTCAATTTAATGGCAGCCTTACCGACCTTATCAAACGCACTATCGGCACTCCCACGAAGCTTATCCATTGCTCCGCTGAGATTGACAATACCTGTATAGGCGTTCCCATTGAGGTTAATCGTAAAATTTACAGTATTTTCTGCCATGATTTTGATTTTTCAAAAATGTTTTCTAACTTTGCGGTGTGATTGTATTGCTTTACATATTGCTTTCAATTTTGTGTCCATTCGTTGTTGTGGCTATAATAGGAATTTTCAAAATTCTTCATCGCTACCACAACGATCCCGTCTATCGCGAAAAGATGGATAAACGCGCTAAGGCACTTGAGTGTAAGAAAAAGGCTGCTAAAAAGCAAAAACTTGTTAGTTCATCATCTTCTGATGTAATGACAGATGTACTTGGTTTCTAACTTTGCGGTATGAAAACATTGCTCTACATATTGCTGATCGTTGCTTCACCTTTCGTCATCTTTGTGCTGATCGGTGTTGGTTATGCTGTCTATCTTTCTGTTACTGGCAAGGACAAATCGCCCGAAATCCAAAAGAAAATTGCTGACTTGAAAGAGCGCAAGGCGAAGAAAAAAACTCTCAAACGAGCGAAAAAAGATGCTCGCAATCGGCGTTTTGCTCCTATACCATATTGGTGGTAATAAATACACCCTTCCCCATCAGAAAAACTTGAAAGAGCGCAAGGCTGAAAAGAAAGCGACCAAAGAGGCTAAAAGAGCCAAATCAGCAATTTATCTCAGAAATCGACGAGGCGGTTTTCTAACCTCGTGGATGAACTAATCCTAAACCTTATTCGCTTTTGCCTCTTCGCGTCGAATCCATTCGAGTTCGCGTAGGCGCGCTGCCCACTCCTCGTCGGTTAGGCTGTCGGGGTCGGACACATGCATATAGTAGCGCAGTTGTGCGTTGGCTATACGCAGTGTGTCGCCCTGTGTTACCTCGGCAGCCGCTACAACTTTTCCAGTTCAGCCTCTTTCACCTGAATAAGTTCGGCAATTTTGCCGCTCACGCTCAAAAAGAGTGTGTCGTTGGTGCGTATCTCCTCGTCGCCAGCCAACCAGCAATCGTTCAAAATCACTTCGTTGAACTTGAGCGGATTGTCTTTGCCCGCCATCGAGGCGTAGCCAAGTGCTTTGCGGCTTGGGTGGCGCAGGTAGCACACTTTGTCGCCTGCGTCATCTTTCACGGTGATTTTCGCCACTTCGCCATATTTTGCCTTCCATTCGGCAATCTGTTCTTTGGTTGCTTCCATTTTTTAATCGGTGGTTAATTGGTGGTTAATCGTTGATTAAACAGACTGATATTCGATGTCGGTGCAAATGAACGGAAGGGTTATCTCCATAAATTTGTCGCCTTGGCTCATCTCCTTGGCATCTTCGGTGAATTGAATGCCGTAGATGCGGTCGGTGATCATCACATCGCCTTTCAGCGGATTGCCGTATGCTACAATGGCGTTGAGCGATAGGCTCATGATGCTCGAATGGCCGCTCTGTGTGCGAGCCAAAGCTTTCAGCGTTTCGAGTTCGCTCTGCGTGAGCGATATTTCGCCTTCGTAGCTGAAGTTGCCTTTTTGAATGCTCATGGGCTTGTTGCCCTTGCCGTAGATTACCTCTTTCTCTTGTTTCTCGGTGTATTTAATACCGCGGAAACCAGTCACATCTCTGCCGCCAAGAATGAGCGTCAGATCTGCAAATTCGTATTGTCTGCCGTTGATTATGGCCATAGTTTAGTCCTCCTCGTTTGTGGTTATAAATCCAAGTTGTACATCGATGTATTTGCTGTAGCCGTAGGGTTTCACCTGCACTGTCATGGCAATTTTCGATGTTGCCAACACATTCTGCGCATAGTCGATGTAGCATTTCACGCCACGATCGCTATCGTCGCTTGGGTCGGTGCCAAGTTCGCCCTCGGCAGTCATTTGGTTCGATATGGCCGAGATGACTTCGCTCTCCCAGTCGCGGCACATGGCAGGCACCAGTTCGCCGTTGTCGGTTACAGGAATTTCGTCGTTCACATGCTCGAGCATGGTAGCATACACAATGCGGTAGGCTTTGTCGATGGTGCGACGGCGAGCAATGCTGCGGTAGTCGTCGCTCACAGCGGTGGCAAGGTTGTCGTCGCTGAAAAAGTAGCCGCTCTTGCCAGTGAATGTGCGGAAGGTGATGAAGCCTTTGTTGTTGATGGTTTCGGCATCAGCCACAGCAGCATCTTTGTCGCCAATGTAGGCGTTCAGAATGTTGAGTGCGCCATCTTTCACGCGTCCGATGTGGCGTTGCACGCTGCAAGCAGCAATGCGTCCAGCCAACACGCCAATGGCAGCACCTGTGCTTGCGCTGGTGGTGTCGCCAATGAGCAAACCCACGCGGTTGTAGTTGCATTCGGTCAGGTCGGTGAGGTCGGCAATCTTGTCGTTGGTGTAGCCCATGGCTTCCATCACAAAGAACAGCGGAGCAAACAGGCTTTCGGTAGCCCACTCGGCCATGGTTTGTGCGGCAGCCACAGCGGTCATCACACCGCTGTCGAGACCGCCAGCCGTTGTGCCGTTGGTTACGCTCACGGCAATGGCTACGCAGCGCAGCCGTCCGTTGGCTTTTTTGATGAACTCTTTCGAAGCTTCTACGGCTTTGGTTTGCGTAGTGCTTTTGTCGATGGCATAGATCCACAGTTCAGCACCATCGCCTGCTTGGTCGTAGAACTCTTTCACTGTCTTGTAGAGCAGCGCGTTGGGGTCGTTCACGGCCTCGGTTACGCCAAGTTCGGCTAAGCCGTCGAGGCGATAGAGAATGTATGGCTTTTGCAGCGTCAATTTGCCCGAAACGGCTTGTGCAGCGCACACCAGTCCGACCACACAGTCGGCACTTGGCGTAACACTCGAAAGTGCGCCGTTGGCAAAATCAATTTTTACTCGTGGTAGCATTGTTTTCTCGTTTAATGGTTGTTATTTTTTTGTTCTCAAGTTCTGCAGCGTGATTGCGAGCGTCGCACAGGTGCAAGAACGCCAGCCCATCGGCTGTGAAAAAGAAGGTGTCGGCTTCCGAGTGCTTGGCGAAAAGGCTTATCGCCCTTTCGCCAAACGCTGGTTGCGCTTTTTTGCGATTAGTAGTAGCCATGGCTGCCTACTATTTTACGCCACACCGCTCACGATGGCGGCAATGGCTTCGTTTTTCAAAGGCAAGCAAACGAAGTAGTGGCGCACATTGTAACGCCATTCTTGGTTTTGCGTGTCGGGTTCGTCGATGTAGGCTTTGGTTTCGCCCGTAGCTTTCATCATGCGTGGAGCGTAGAATGCTACTGAAGCAGCGCGGTCGGTGTCGGCCATCTCTGCGCCATAAGCCAATTTCTTTTTGCTCGATACGGTGAATGCAGGTGCATCAACATATTCGTAGATCTCGAAACCATACATGTTGGCAATTTTGCCGCTTTCGGTGTTGTTGTAACGCTGAGCAAAGGTGGTGTCCTCGAGCAACAGGTCGTTCACATGGTCGGGGCAAAGCACCAAGATGCGTCCTTCGACAGGCACACGCATTGCGTCGAATTTTGCTTTCAAAGCGATGATATCAGCCACTTTCAGGCGTTTGCGGTTGCCTTCGGCATCGCCCGAAGTAACAAGCACTGGCGTCTTGTCAGTGTCCTCGCTTGGAGCCAAGGCATGCAGAGCGCGAGCAAATTTGGTTTGGTCGATGATTTCGCGATGGCGTTCGATCACGGTCGATTTCTTGTCGTAGCCAAGTCCACGAGCCTCGTCCTCGCTCACACGAGTAGCTTTGGTTTGGTACTTGTCGAGACCTACTGGTTTGTTGGCGTCGGCCAAGTCCTCGATGCCGAGTGGGTAGCTGGTGTTGTTGACCAACACAGTCGGATCACCACCGAGATCAACAAAGTTGATGGTGTTGTTGTCGGCTACTTGCGAGTCGAATGCGCGGATTTTTTTCAACCAGCCGAGGCTTTCGGCACTGTTGCGGAAGGCTTTGATGGTTTCGCCAGTCCACAGTTCTTGATACAGTCCAGCGCGCAGACCTTCGATACCGAACAACGGCGAGATTGCTGCAATAACATTGAGCGCAGCCGCGCCAATCATTGGGTTAGCACCCATCAGGGCGAACAGTGTGCCGCCCACTACTCCGTTGGCCACGAGAGCCACTCCAAAAGAAAAGATTTTTTTCATTTCTGTGAAATTTGAATTGTTAGAAAATTTTGTTGTTGTTTACTTCTCGGGTTCTACGCCATATTCGGCACGATAGAGGCGTTCGTACTCTTCGTGATTTTCATCGTAGAGTTGTTGCAGACGCGAGGTAGGCACATCGCGCAGCGTCTTGTAGGTGTCGCTGCCAGCAGGTTCTTGGTTTATCAAGTCCATAGGGCGGCGCATGCTTGGCATCATTGCCAGTGTTTCGTTCAGTGCTTCGATGCCAGCGGCTTCGCCAAGGCGTACGAAATGGTCTTTGTTGTCGGCCATAATCTTGTGGCAAGCCACAGCGTTGTCCACAGCCAAACGAATGGCAGCGGCTTTCTGATCGGCCACCTCTTGGTTCAGACGGTCGGCTTCGGCAGCCAATGTCTTCAGATGCTCAATCTGAGAGAGCACCTCTTGCTCGGTGGCTTCTTCGGCCAACCCAAGCGCAAGTGAGATTTCTTTCATTTCAGTGAAATTTGAATTGTTATTGATGAGTTTTAAGAATGTCGGTTCGGCAGCAGCGTCGGCCAAGTTGATGGTCTCGCCCTGATAGTTAAGCACCAGCGCATCATCGTTGGCACCAAGGTCTACAATGCTCACCTCGCGCAGGCGGCAGCGTGTAACGGTGGCGCGCGTTTGTCCATCGACAAGCACTTCGGGCGCATCGCTCTGTTCCAGCACATCGAGCCCAGCACTCACCATTTTCAGAATACCAGCCTCCCATTTGCTCGCGATGCGCTGCGCAAACGGATCGTTCTCGTCGAACACAGGCGTGCCTATCAGGCAGTCGCCATCGCGGCGCAGGTTTTCTACGCGACCAAGCGGCAGCACCTCGTCGGTAGTGCCACGCAGTGGGCGTTGGTGCATCCACAATAGAATAGGGTTGCGCTCGAACTGGCGTGTGTCGATGCCCTCGGTAAGCACCCGAAAGCCGTACGAGTTGAGCGACGAATTGCTTATAACTACTTCTTTTGCCATGATTTATTTGGGGTGAAAAAGCCGCACTTGCGACCTAATTGCAAGGCAAAATTACAACGACCAACAGCGGCTTGCAAACTTTCATTCGAGGGTTGAACTGTTCCGTCCGAAGGTTGAACACTTTTTTGCCGTGCCACTTTCTTGTAACTACTTTTGCGCAAGCAAAAGCAACAAATCATGGCAAAAAAAGAATTGAAAACTGACCAGCGGCGCGAGTTGGCACGCATGTACTATATGCAAGGCGAGACACAAAAGGTGTGTGCCGAGCGTGTGGGCGTGAGCCGCAACACACTGGCCGCTTGGGTCAAAGAGGGACAATGGGACAGCCTGCGCGCTGCCAAAGGCATCACACGCCGCGAACTGGTGAACAAGATGCTGAAACAGATAGACGAAAAAATCGAAAGCCACGAATGGTCGCCCGACGAGATATGCAAAGCCTCGGCTGCCATCGAAAAACTCGACAAGCAGACCAACATCGTAACAATCATAGAGGTGTTTTCGGCCTACAACCAATGGCTGGTGGCACGCATGCAACTCGACCCCGAGCTCACGCCCGAGTTGGTCAAGACCATGAACCGCTACCAAGACATCTTCATTGGCGAAAAACTGCAAATGGTGAGCGTAATTAGCATCGATTAAACACTGATTAAAAATGGCAGTATCTGGTTTGACAAAAAACGAAGCCTACAAGCAGTGGAAAGAACTGTGCGCCACCATTCAATCGATGTCAACAGTAGATGTGGCAGAGACCGAACGCACACGCCTTGCACGCATCGAGCGCGCCCGCCGCGACTATGCCTACTTCGTAGAGTACTACTTCCCGCACTACTGCACCGCCCGCGACACAGGGCAAATCATTCCATCGGCACATTTCCACATAGAGGCGGCTCGCACCATATTGCGCAACCGTAACTTGCGCGCTGTGTTCAAATGGGCGCGCGGGCATGCCAAATCGACACACATGGATGTGATGGTGCCAATGTGGCTCAAATGCCAGAAAAATCGCGAAATGAATGTGATGGTGCTTGTGGGCAAAAGCGAAGACAATGCACGCACGCTGCTTGGCGACATTCAAGCCGAACTGCAATACAACAAACGCTACATTCACGACTTTGGGCAACAATTCAACGCGGGCAACTGGCAAGAGGGACAGTTCGTAACACAGGACGGCTGCGCCTTTTTCGCACTTGGTCGCGGACAATCGCCCCGTGGCTTGCGCTACCGCAATCACCGACCTGATTACATCGTTATCGATGACCTCGACGACGACGAGCTGTGCCAAAACGAAGCGCGTGTGAATAAACTCACCGAGTGGGTGAAAGAGGCTCTTTTTGGCTGCTTCGGTGCCGAGGGCGGACGCTTTGTGATGGTGGGCAACCTCATCAGTCGACGCTCGGTGTTGGCTGGCATCGCTGCCATCAAAGGCGTAACAGTGAGCCAAGTAAATGTGTGGAACAAACAGGGCGAACCATCGTGGCCCGAATGTTGGAAGCCCGAACGCATCGCCGAGATGGAACAGTTCATGGGCTACCGATCGTTCCAAAAAGAGTATATGAACAACCCAATAGTCGAAGGCGCAGTCTTTCGCTCCGACTGGATACGATGGAAACGCTGCCTGCCGCTGCGCGACTATGCCGAACTGGTACTTTACATCGACCCATCGTTCAAACCAACCACCAAAAACGACTACAAAGCAGCCAAACTGTGGGGCAAAACCAAGACTGGCGAACTGCATCACATTGCTGCCTTTGTGCGGCAGACTACCGTGGTGGAGATGGTGCGCTGGCTCTACGACCTGTACGAACGACTACAAGCCGCCAACGCGCCATGCCAATTCTACATGGAGGCAAACTTCATGCAAGACATCATTCTCGACGAATTCGCCACCGAGGGCGCACAACGCGGCTACCAACTGCCCATCGTCCCCGATAGACGCAAAAAGCCCGACAAATTTCAGCGTGTCGAAGCCATCAGCCCACTGTGGGAGCGCGGCTTTGTGTTCTACAACGAAGCCAAACGCAACGATCCCGACATGCTGGCAGGACTGGAACAGACGCTCGCTTTCCAAAAAGGCATGAGCGGACACGACGATGCGCCCGATGCCGACGAAGGCGCAATCTATCTGCTGCAAAAACGCACGCGCATCGAACGGTTCGAGCCTATCATTGGGCGCACCACCAACTCGAAATATATTTGGTAACAAAAACAGACACACAATATGATTTTTCTTGAACAAACCGACTTCCGTGCCGTGTGCGACGATGCCACGCTCGCCGTCATCAACCAAGCCGATGCCGACAACCTCGACCGCGCCGAAGGCTACGCCATAGAAGAGGTGAGCGGCTACCTACGCAGTCGCTACGACATGACCAAAGCCTACGCCTGCCAAGGCAGCGCACGCAACGCACAACTTGTAATGGTAACCTGCGATGTGGTACTCTATCACCTTGTGGCATGGCTGCCCAAACGCATTGGTTTCGAGATACGCGAAACACGCTACAACAATGCCATCGCTTGGCTCAAAGATGTGCAAAAAGGCAATGCCACACCCGACCTGCCAATTCTCTGCAACGACGATGGACAAGACATTGGCACACCCGCACGCTGGGGTGGCATGGAAAAATCGCGCTACGACTACTAATAATTTGAAATTTGAATTTTTGCGATAAGCGAGAGCAAAATCAAACTTGTTTGTTTTGCCGAGCGCAGCAAAAATCAATTTGAAAATTGAAAATTGAAATTTTATAATGAAACTACTCGACAATCTGCGCACGCTGCGGGCGTTGACACCCGAAATGCGCCTCGCAATGCGCAATGTGCGCAACACCGACAAACAAGGGCGAATGCTCGTAGAACTACAACGCCAAACCGAATATCTATCGAAAAAAGATGTTGGACTGTGGCGCGCTGCTTGGCAACAAGCCATCAGTGTGCAGAACCCCAACCGCTGTGCACTCTACGACATCTACACCGATGTGGCAATAGACCTGCACCTCACAGGTTGCATTAGCCAGCGCAAAGGCTTTGTGCTTAAAACCAAGTACAAACTCACCGACCGCGAGGGCAAACGCGACGAGCGCGCCACCGAAATACTGCTCAGCGAATGGTTCACCGACTTCATCAATCTTGTACTCGACAGCCGCTACTACGGACACTCGCTCATTCAACTTGGCGAACGCATTAGCACGCCACTTGGCACACCACGGTTCGACCAAGTGCTGCTTGTGCCACGCAAACATGTGATTCCAGAATATGGCGTCATTGTGCGCAACTGCCACGACACACCACAAAGCGGCATCAGTTACCGCACAGGCGACATTGCTGCGCAGTGCATCGAGGCGGGCAAACCCGACGACCTCGGACTGCTGCTCAAGTGCGCGCCATCGGCTCTGTCGAAAAAGAATATGCTGGCATTCTGGGACGGCTTTGGCGAGATTTTCGGCATGCCCATTCGTATTGCCAAAACTACCAGCAACGACGAGAAATATCGCTCGCAGATAGAACGCATGCTGGCTCGCATGGGCGCAGCCTTCTATGGCGTGTTCCAAGAAGGCACAGAAATAGAAATAAAAGAGAGCAGCCGTGGCGATGCCTACAATGTGTACGACAAGCGCATCGACCGCGCCAATGCCGAAATATCGAAAGGCATACTGAACCAAACCATGACCATCGACAGCGGCTCGTCGCTCTCGCAAAGCGAAGTGCACCTCGAAGTGTTCAACAACATAGTGGAAGCCGACCGCCGATTTGTGGCCGACATAGTGAACGACCGACTGCTGCCAGCCATGGTGCGCTACGGTTTCAAAGTGGAAGGACTGCGTTTCGAGTGGGACGATGTGGAAGAGTACTCACCAGCCGACATTCGTACCGTAGAACAGATGCTCGTGTCGGGTGGCTACGACATCGATCCGCAATACTTCGTCGATAAATATGGCATTCCTGTAACTGGACGCACTGCCAACGCAGCCGCCCTAAGTGCAGCCGACAACAGTTTTTTCGTTTAAGCCCTCCACAGCCGAGGGCAACAACGCTCGACAAACTCTATTTCGATGCCAACATCACGCTGTTGAATGAGTGTATAAACACCTTTCAAACGGCAGTTAAATACACTTTAACCAGCAAAGAAAAGGAGCAAGCCATTGTCGACGAGATTGTGGGCGGCACTGCACCCATCAATGCCACGCTCTATCAATCGTATGCCGACAATCTGCGCCGTGCCGTCAATCGCGTGTTCGCCGAGGACGATGGCAGCGGTCTGAGCGATCGTCTGCGTGCCAACACCAGCCGCTTTGCTGCCTACAAAGCCTACCACGCCACACGCCTTGTGCGCGAAGAGGCTGCCACAGGCGATGCACGCCGCGTGTTGCACACCTTCAACCGCTACCAAGCGGCCGAGTACAACACCACCGTGAACCGTTGCCGCACCGCCAAGCAGTGGGGCGAATTCGCCGACCCCGACCACATGCGCCTGTTCCCAAACCTGCGCTGGCTACCAAGCCGCAGTGCCACACCACGCGAGGAACATATAAAATTCTACAACCGCGTGTGGGCAAAAACCGACCCGTTCTGGCAACAGAACCAGCCGGGCAACCTATGGAACTGCAAATGCGATTGGGAAGAGACCGACGACCCCTGCACCGATGGCAACCCCACCACGCCCGTGCGTAGCAATGGCCTCGATGGCAACCCCGCACTCACAGGGCAGGTATTCACCGACAAACATGCCTACTTTGCCGAAGCAGGAGAAAATAGGAAAGAAAGAGATAGGGTGGAAATGGCGTGCGAAAATGCTGCACACAAAGCAATAAAGAGTAAAACAAAGCAGCACCCACTATTACAACAAACATACGAGTGCGAAATTGAAGGTAAAACGCAATCTGTGCATTTTGCTGATTGGGGAATATCCGAAACGGCTTACTCTATGCTGGGAAAGAAAGACCTCTATTGGCTGAAAAATGAGGTGTTGAGTAACCCCGAAAGATACTTTAAGACAGCCAAATATGTTTCGTCTGCGGAAGTTGATTTGACACACAACAAAGGCAAAGTACTCCGCTTAAAAAAGAAATTCAAACAGTATTACTATTCAGAAATTACGCTCTCCAACAATACAAAAGCGTTCTTGAATATTATATTACATGAAGATGGGTACTATTATTTGTATACAATTAGCAAACATATAGCAACCTATGAATAAAAAGAATGGAAACAAATACTCTCACAGACGACAAAACCCGCCCCAATGATCAAGCAATGTTTCCACCCACAAAGGTACAACAATTATTTGAAATAACCAAACTTTTCAGCAAAAAACGCCATTTTTATGGGAAATTTGTTTGACGGTTGTCGTTTTATCTGCCCTAATTTCTTAATTCTTAATTCAAAATTCTTAATTCCCATGAAAAACCCTTTTGCCCAAATAAAACTGAAGATGCAGCAAGCCTACAACCACGATTTGCCACTCATTGTTGGCAACGAGGCGGTGCGCCTGTTCAAACAGAATTTTCAAAAAGAGGGATTTTTCGGTCGACCGTGGAAAGAGGTGCAGCGGCGGCAGACACACACCGTGAGCGTACGAACCAAGAGCGGTGTGCGCACTCGCACCGTGGGGCGCGCCAAAGGCGCAGCAGGCAGCCGTCGCATTCTTACAGGCGACACAGGCGACCTTGGGCGCAGCATAAAAATGAAAACCGCCCCAGCACAAGTAACCGTCTACAGCGATGTGCCTTATTCGGGCGTGCACAACGAAGGACTGCATGCAGGGCGCGGACGTGGGTTCAAAATGCCAAAGCGTCAGTTCATTGGCGACGACCCGCAACTACAAGATGCGCTGCGCAAAAAAATAGAGAACTACTTGAAAAATATCATCAAATGAGAAAAGTCATCTACCAAACCATCGCCTCGGCTCTTGCCGATATGAGCGACATCAAACACATCGACCTTTGGCAGCAACAGACCAATCTGGCCGAGGAAGAACAGCCATTTGCCACACCTGCCGTGTTCGTGGAGTTCGACAGCATCGATTGGCGGCAGCACCTGCATGGCGTGCGCGAAGCCAGTGTCTCCATCACGCTGCACATTGTTACCGACAGTCGCGTAGGCCATTGGAGCGACACAGTGCAGGTGCTCGACCTCGTCGACCGCATTGCGGCACGACTGCACGGCTTGCACACCACCACACCCGATGGTAGCGTGATGGACGCGCTCACACTCGAACGCAGCACCACCGATCACAACTTCGACGAACTGCAAGACAACCAAGAAACCTACGCTTGCCACATCACCGATCGCTCTGCCTACACCATCTAACTAATCATTCAATGATTCGATGATTCAATAATTCAATGAATAAAAAAAGCCCCGCATTGCAGGGCTTTTTTCTTATTCGTCGAACGGTTCGTCTTTCAGCAGACTGCGCTCGGGCTTGTATTTGCGTCGCACACGAATGTCGGTTATGAATGTACGGCTACCAAATATGGCTTCGGTGGTGGAGGCTATTTGGTTGGCTGCTACAAATGCTTGTCGGTCGCTGCCAGCCTCGTACTCTATGGCTACTTCTACATAACATCTCATTTTCGACTGATTTTTTTCGCAAATCGTTCTGCTAAAAGAGCGATGGCTCGCGTAGTTGACGCTCTCGTTCGCGCTGTTCTATCTTTTTCAGTTCCGATGCGTAAGGTATTGTCAGGTACTGATAGAAGGTAGTGCGGCTAATGTGAAAGCGGTTGCGAATGAAGTGTCGGTAGATGTACTCGTTGAACAGTCCGCGCTTGGATTGCTCTATGTAGATCTCGTTCACCTCTTTCACTCGTTGCAGAAAGTATTTGCGTGTGTATGGCATTCGTTGTTTAGGTTATGGGAAGCAATCTTCCCACGGGTTGGTGTTGTGTGCGCTCTGATTTTCGGGGGCGTAGGCTTCTATCGTTACAGTGCCTTCCCAAGTTTTTACCACGCGCCCGCTGCCTTGGCAAAGTGGGCAAACTGGCATTACGCTGCTGCCATCGGCGGCGGCTGCAAAACCACCGCCTTGGCATGCAAGGCATATCTCTACATGTTGGCGTCGAAAGGTGTGTTTCATCACTTTGTCCTCCATCGGTTAGGCTTCGGTCATTCCAAGTGGAACGGCGTGCCATGCGCCCGCATTGTCTTTCTCCTCGCAGCGCACATATTGGCGGCTGGTGGCAGGTGCGTAACTCTCCTCGATAATGCGCACACCCTCTTGAAAACGCTCGTTGCCGCTCTCCTCGGCCATGCGGCGCAGTTGTAGCACACGGCTCGCCTTCAGATTGCCTGCGTTGTCGCGGCTCATCAGGCGCAAAATGGCTTTTACCAGTGCTGCGCTCTCATCATCTTTGGCCAACGAGGCCAGATACTCTTTCACAATTGCAATGCCTTCATTCACGGTGTCGGCATAGTTGCCAAGGCGCGCTGCTATGTGCTGCTCTTGTGCGCGGTTAAAGTCCATCACACGGCGCAACTGCTCGTAGTCGCCTTCGGTGCGCTCGGCAAGTGCCATCGGTTGCACATATTTTTCCTCCAAAATGAAACGCAGGCTCTCGTCCTCGTTCACCGCCAGTGCGCGCTGCAGGTTGTCGGGATCGTAGCGCACCTCCCAGCGTGTGCTGGCGTAGCGGCGGAAGTCAGGATCGAAACAGTCGTAGCAGCGTTTCACGCCATTGATGGTGATGTTCAGACCGCTACCTTGCAACATGTTGCGGTTGCCCGTGGTTGCACCATACAGCAGCAGATATTGGTCGTATGGCAGCGGCGTGCGCTTTTCGGCTGGCATTTGGTCGAACAGTGCCACATATTGCTCGCGCAGAGCGGCACGCTCAGCCTCTATCATTGCCACCAATTGGCGACATACACCTTCAAAATCGGGGAAATCTTTGCGATATTTGTTCAGAAAATCGCTGTTAGGTTGCAACTCTTTGCGGCTTGTTACACCAAATCCGCTCCAATTGGGCTGCAGTTGGCAGTATTTTTTGTTGAAATGGTAGAACCAAGGCTCTATTATCTTGGCTTTGGCGTTTTTCACAGCCGCTGGCGTGGCTTTCTCTGCCGCCTTCTGATAGATAGGCATCAGGTTTTTGATGGCATAATTATCGCTCTGCAACTGCGCCGTGCGATACATCTGACCGAACAATTGCTCGGTGTGGCATGCAGCGTTGCGCAGGGCTTCGCGTATCAGTTCGGGCGTCTCGTGCGTGCCGATGGCGTAACCTATCGGATATTTGCAGCACGCATCGAGCACTATCACCATTGTTGGGCGGTTGTGATAGGTGGTGCGCCCATTCTCGGTCTTTTGATAGAGCAATTCTGCGTCCCAACCGTCCATTGTCCAGTAGTAGAGCGGATAGGTGGGCGCGCTGCGCTTCACCTGCATTGCCTTTGTGTTGCGATATGCCACCGCACCATGACGGCGTGCATAAATCTCGCTCTGCAACTTGTCGCGCCACACAGCCACCGTGCTTGCACTGATTGATTTCCACTGCATTTGAGCAGCTATGGTGTTGTACAGGCTTGCCACCTGTTCGTTGTCGAGGTTGCGCGGATCGCTCACCAGCATGGCCAGCGTGCTTATCTGATTTTCGTCCGACACCTTGGCAGCATTCTTGGTTGTTGCCTCGTAGGCACGGTGTATCAGGCTTTCGTAGCCATCGGCGCAGTACGACTTGTATTTCCGCTCGAGGCTGCGCGCGTTGGCTGGCAGTGTGTGCGGAAAGCGTGTATGGTCAAGTTCCTGAATGGCTGCCGATATCTCTTCCCAAAATTTGGCACATTTGCCGCCCAAAGCATGGCGTTTGGCGGTGCGCTCGACTATCAGGCGGCGTACTGCATCAAGCACTATGGCATTGATGTAGTACTCGTGCCGTTTCTCGGCCGACAGGCGACGACCGTCCTGCATCTCGTAACTATCGAAGTAGTTGCTTGCCTCGGTACTATGTTCAATGTGTCGCTCTACCATATTCACATACACGGCTTTGTATGGCTCGCGCACCAATGCGTCCACTTTGGTGCGAAAACGCGCTGGCAGGCTCTCGTATGCCACCAAGGCTGGCGTATTGCGGCAGCCACGGCGCAGCACATCAATGCCCTTGCGGCGCATCAGCGAGCGGTAGCACTCACCGCTCATCACGCCCTGCTCCAGCAGCCAGTTCACTTCCACCGATAGTATGTTGTTGTACAGTTGCATCAGTTCAGACTATCGGCTACTTCTTGGCATTGGCGTTGCAGGTTCTTGAATTCGTCGGCAGTGATGTCGGTGTAGCGGCATTTCACTTCACCATCGAGCAACATGCAGGTGATGTTGCGCGCAAAATAGGTTACCAGTTGCACGCGTCCGTTGTTCCATTCGCACATGGCACTCCATTCGGGTTGGTCGGTGCTGCGTGTTACGCAGTTTGGGTCGATTGTAGTAGGTCTCATTTTCGTTTAGTTTTTTTGTTTGTTATTTAATAGGGTATAATCCTTTATTTTCCATACTTCTTTTCCACCACTGTCATCACACGGCGATAGGTTTCGCCATCGCCAGCGTGCATGGCATTAGTTATGGTGTTGCGATGCACACCAAGCACCTTGGCTACATCGTTCACCCAGCCGTGGGGCAATATCACTATCTTGCGCTCCTCATTCATCGTCTTTTCGGGTTGATTTTTTTTGTGTAAATTTGCCGTCGTTGTGCATTTGCTTTTCGCCGACAAAGTTACAATAGATTTCGCCATTAAACAAGAAAATATGCAAAAATTTTCGCCAATCAAGAAAAGAATTTTGCAATTTGCTGAAACTCTGCAAGTTAGCAAGCGTGATTTTTATCGAAAAACAGGTATTTCGAGGGGTACATTAGAGAGCAATACAGGTATTACCGAGGAAATTTTGGCGAAATTTATCGCCACTTTTCCTGAAATTTCCGTCGAGTGGTTGGTTACTGGTCGCGGGCAAATGTTGCGTGCGGTGGGTGCGGTGCAGGGGCAAGACCCACCGCCAGAGCCGCCGCAAGCCCCTGCCGATAGTGCGCTGGTAGCCGCCATGCAGCAGACCATTGCCACCCAAGCAGAGTTAATTGCAGAACTCAAAAGGCGGTGTGCCATGTTAGAGGGCGAGCCACCTGCGCAGCAGCAGGCAGAGTAAATGGCCTATTTTTCGGGGCAAAAGGCAGGCAAAGGGGCAGAGAGGGCATTTTGGCGGGTCGCAACTGGCAGTTTTTTGCCAAATTTGTGCTAAACCATTGATTTTCAGCATTTTAGGCACAATAAAACTCGCGCAAAAAAACAATCGTAGGGGTCGCAGTGCGTTTTTTGTGGTGTATTATGGGGTGCAACTCGACTCGATTTTTTCAGATTTTTGACCACCCATTTGACCACCCATTTGACCACCCAATCGCATTTTTTGGGCAAAAAGTACAAACCGAGAGAGCGCGAGGGTGCGCTGCTGATGTGCGAGGGTGGTTCAAAATTTGGGCAGGTATTTAGGGGCATAATAAAAGGCGTTAAATGCCCATTTAATGCGGTTTAACGCCATTTTGCGGTCAGATGCCAAGTAAATGCCAAGCAAAAGAAAAGCGCGGTCGCAATTTGCTCCGCGCTCAAGCATCAAAATGCACAGTAAAAGCACACCAATGCACAATTCATTTTATTTTGCCCTCATCGCATCTCCCTAACAATCAACAACTTACACATTTACAACTTGTACTTTTTATTTTCTGCCCAGTAAAATAAGTCGTTTCATATCCATGATTTACGGTTAAAAAATTTCAAGTTTTATTCCCTCTCGCCGAAGAGTTTAACTTGAATTAACTAGTTGATTTATAATTAGTTAGCCCCCCCCCTATTCTAGGGAGGAGGGCTTTTTTCGTATTTTTCCGACCGCAAAGTTAAGAAAAATTTCTCACTCTGCAAAAATTCTCGACAAAATCGACAAACGGCAAGATGAAAAATTTATTCCCGATTATTCATTTGAAGATTTGAAAATTGATTGCGTGTTGCCCAATTTTGGTGCGAACACTACTCACTTCTCACTCCTAATTTCCTCTCACCTATCAACTCTCACCTCTAACCTCAACTCTATTCGCAATTTTTGCAAAATTCGACAGAAATTTCTAATAGACCGACTATGGCGCACAAAAAAAATGGTTCCCATCATTCATGGAAACCATTTTCTCTATCGATTGCTGAGTTTATTCAGCTTTCTCTTCTGCTGCTGGAGCTTCGGGAGCGGCCTCTACGGGTGCTTCTTCGGCTTTTGGAGCGGCTTTTTTGCTGCGGCGTGTGCGCGTAGCCTTCTTAGCAGCCGTCTCTTTCAGCATGTTCTCGTTGTAATCAACCAATTCGATGATGCACATTTCGGCAGCATCGCCCTGACGGAAGCCAGTGCGCAGAATGCGCGTGTAGCCACCCGGACGGTTAGCAACCTTCTGCGAAATCTCACGGAACAGTTCCGTAACAGCCTCTTTTTGGCGCAGGCGACCGAACACAATGCGGCGCGAAGCCGTGGTGTCGTTTTTCGATTTGGTGATGAGCGGCTCGATGAACACTTTCAGTGCTTTTGCCTTAGCCGTTGTCGTCTTAATGCGCTTGTGCATGATGAGCGAGCAAGCCATGTTCGACAGCAGGGCTTGGCGGTGTTCAGCCGTGCGGCCCAAGTGATTTACTTTCTTGTTATGTTTCATAGCGTGTTAGTCTTTATCAAGTTTATACTTCGAGAGGTCCATGCCAAACGACAGGTTCATGCTTGCAAGTTTGGTTTCCAACTCGTTCATCGATTTGCGACCGAAGTTGCGGAATTTGAGCAATTCAGCGCGCGTTGTTTCGCAAAGTTCACCCAGCGTTTCTATTTCAGCCGCTTTCAAGCAGTTCAGTGCGCGAACCGAGAGGTCCATGTCGGCCAAACGGCTCTTGAACAACTGGCGCAGACGCAACGACTCTTCGTCGAACTCCTCGTCCGATGGTTTCTCGGTCAGATCGATTTCAATCTTGTCGTCGCTGAACAGAATGAAGTGTTGAATCAGAATGCGAGCAGCCTCTTGCAGAGCGATTTTCGGGAGAATCGAGCCATCGGTAGTGATTTCGATGGTCAATTTCTCGTAGTCGGTCTTCTGCTCCACACGATAGTTGTCAACGGTGTATTTCACATTCACAATAGGCGTGTAGATGGCATCGATGGCGATAGTGCCAATCTCTTCTGGAATCGTTTTATTCTCGTCGGCTGGCAGGTAGCCACGACCTTTGTCCATGGTCAGTTCCATGTGCATTTTGGCCGATGGATCCATGCGGCAGATGACCAATTCGGGGTTCAGCACCTCGAAGTCGGCCAGTTGCGGAGTGAGATCGCCAGCGGTAAGTACCTCTTTGTTAGCAACATCGAGTACGATGCGTTTGCATTCGGCATCCTCGTGCAGTGCTTTGAAACGAATGTGTTTCAAGTTCAAGATGATGCTTGTAACATCGTCGTACACACCAGGAATGGTTGCAAACTCGTGGTCCACACCATCGATTTTCACCGAGGTGATGGCGTAGCCTTCGAGCGACGACAAAAGAATGCGGCGCAGGGCATTGCCAATGGTGATACCGAAACGAGGCTCCAGTGGGCGAAATTCGAACTTGCCGAACGAATTTGTCGACTCCACCATGATGACCTTTTCGGGTTTTTGAAATGTTAATATGGCCATATTCGTATCGATTATTATTTAGAGTACAACTCTACGATTAACTGTTCCTTGATGTTCTCAGGAATGTCGGCGCGCTCAGGCGTGTGCAGGAATTTGCCAGCCATTGCGTTGTTGTCCCACTCGAGCCAAGGATATTTAGCGTGGTTGAAGCCGTTCAGTGCGTCAACAATCACAACCAACGATTTGTCGCGTTCGCGCACGGCAATCACCTGTCCTTGTTTTACATTGTACGAAGGGATATTCACAACAGCGCCATCGACCGTGATGTGACGGTGCGAAACGAGCTGACGAGCAGCAGCGCGTGTTTTGGCTATGCCCAGACGATAAACAACATTGTCCAAACGGCTCTCGAGCAGTTGCAGAAGCACTTCACCAGTAACGCCTTTCGAACGCTCGGCACGCTCGAACAGAATGCGGAACTGACGCTCCAACACGCCGTAGGTGTATTTGGCTTTTTGTTTCTCTTTCAACTGAGTGCCATACTCCGAAGTTTTGTGCTTACGCGAGTTGCCATGTTGTCCAGGAGCGTAGTTACGACGCGCTTGTGCTTTGTCGGGTCCGAATATTGGCTCGCCAAATTTGCGAGCAATTTTTGATTTTGGTCCAATATATCTTGCCATTTTCTTTGATTTTTAGCGGGTTATACTCTTCTGCGTTTTGCGGGACGGCAACCGTTGTGTGGCAGCGGTGTAACGTCGACGATTTCGGTAACTTCGATGCCAGCACCATGCACGGTACGAATGGCCGATTCACGACCATTGCCTGGACCTTTCACATAGGCTTTCACTTTTCTCAGACCAAGGTCGAAGGCTACTTTTGCGCAGTCTTGAGCGGCCATCTGGGCTGCATAAGGCGTATTCTTTTTCGAACCGCGAAAACCCATTTTACCAGCCGACGACCACGAAATAACTTGACCTTCGGCATTGGTAATTGTTACTATAATGTTATTGAACGACGAGTGAACGTGCAGTTGGCCAACGCCATCTACTCTAACCACCCTTTTCTTGGTTGCTACTACTTTTTTTGCCATAACTTCTAATTTTTAGCAGTTAAACATTACTTAGTTGCTTTCTTCTTGTTAGCAACAGTCTTTTTCTTACCTTTGCGCGTGCGGGCATTGTTTTTGGTACGTTGTCCGCGCAGAGGCAAGCCAATGCGGTGACGCACACCTCTGTAGCAACCGATATCCATCAGTCGTTTGATGTTCAATTGCACTTCTGAACGAAGTTCACCTTCGACTTTGAAGTTTGCGCTGATAATTTCACGAATTTTGGCGGCTTCGTCGTCGGTCCAGTCCTGAACCTTTTTCGTCAAATCGACTCCAGCCTCGGCCAAAATCTTGCGTGCACTACTGCGACCTATTCCGTAGATATAAGTCAATCCAACTTCCCCACGTTTGTTCTGGGGCAAATCTACTCCTACAATTCTTATTGCCATAATTGTTTGTTTTTACTTTATCCCTGACGTTGTTTCATCTTGGGATTTTTTTTGTTAATAACATACAAGCGTCCTTTTCTGCGAACGATTTTGCAATCGTCGTTGCGCTTCTTGATAGATGCTCTTACTTTCATTTTATTGTTAATTTTTTAGTTATTTGTATCTGAACGATATGCGACCTTTGGTCAAATCGTAGGGCGACATCTCCACTTTCACTCTGTCGCCGGGGAGAATGCGAATGTAGTGCATACGCATTTTGCCCGAGATGTGGGCCGTTATTTCGTGGCCGTTTTCCAACTCCACACGAAACATGGCGTTCGACAGTGCCTCAACTATCGTGCCGTCCAACTCAATTGCCGCTTGTTTTGCCATACAATCTTTATTTTTTGTTTTTCAATACCTCTTCGATGATGCCGAAATCCGATAAAATGTCAGCTTTGCCTCGTCCAATGGCCACCGCATGCTCAAAATGTGCTGCTGGTTTGTGGTCGGCGGTGAAGGTTGTCCACCCATCGCGTTCCATGCGCAGCGCGCGTTTGCCCAGCGTTATCATCGGCTCAATGCAGATGGTCATGCCCGAGCGCAGCAGCGGACCTGTGCCACGGCGTCCGTAGTTGGGGACTTCGGGTGCTTCGTGCATTTCGCGCCCAATACCATGTCCCACCATTTCACGAACTACGCCATAACCTGCGGCTTCGCAATGTTGCTGCACTGCGTTAGCAATGTCGCCTATGCGGTTGCCCTCCACCGCCTTTTCGATGCCCAAGAATAGAGCCTCTTTGGTGGTTTTGAGCAGTTGCCGCACCTCTGGTTTCACCTCGCCAACTTCGAAAGTGTAGGCCGAATCGCCCACAAATCCGTTTTTCAGCGTGCATAGATCAATTGTGATGATGTCGCCATCTTTCAACACCGTCTTTTCCGACGGAATGCCATGCACCACTTGTTCGTTGACCGAGGCGCAAATGGAGGCTGGGAAACCTTCGTAGCCTTTGCAGGCTGGTATTGCGCCATTGTCGCGAATGAACTCCTCGGCTATGCGATCGAGATAAGCAGTGGTTACGCCTGGGGCAATAATTTTTGCCATCTCAGCGAGCGTTTTGCTTACCAGCAAGCTGCTTTCGCGGAGCAGTTCTATCTCTTCGGCCGTCTTAAGGTAAATCATCGTTTTACGAAAGATCAATATGCCGCTATCGAACCCGAACGACCTTTGATACGACCACCCGATTTAAGCAGACCATCGTAATGGCGCATCAGCAGGTGACTTTCAATCTGTTGCAGCGTGTCGAGCACTACGCCCACCAAAATCAGCAGCGATGTGCCACCGTAGAATTGAGCGAAGCCTTGCGTGATTCCAAGCATGCTAGCAAACGATGGCATAATGGCCACCAATGCCAAGAAGAAGGAACCAGGAAGTGTGATGCGCGACATGATTTCGTCGATATATTCAGCCGTCTTTTTACCCGGTTTCACACCAGGAATGAAGCCGTTATTGCGCTTCATATCCTCTGCCATCTGCGTTGGATTGATGGTGATAGCCGTGTAAAAATAGGTGAATGCGATGATCATCAAAGCGTATACAAAATTATACCAAAATCCTGTATTGTCCATGAAAACTCGCATAAAGTTATTAACACCATCGGCATTGAAGCCTGCGAACATGATAGGAAGCATCATGATGGCCTGTGCAAAGATGATGGGCATAACGCCTGCGGCGTTCACTTTCAACGGGATATATTGGCGTACACCACCGTACTGTTTGTTACCAACTACGCGTTTGGCGTATTGTACGGGGATTTTGCGTGTGCCTTGAACCAGCAGAATGCTAGCAGCAATGACGAGCAACAGCACGATCAACTCGGCCAAGAACATAACCAAGCCACCTTGAGCAGTGCTAAGGCGCGAGATGAATTCTTGGATCACAGCACTTGGGAAGCGGGCAATGATACCTATCATGATAAGCATCGAGATGCCGTTGCCAATGCCTTTGTCGGTCATGCGTTCGCCAAGCCACATCACAAACATAGAGCCTGCGCACATGATGACCATAGACGAGAAGGTGAACCAGAAGCCCGTTTCCATGATGGCACCTGCGCCGCGCAGTTGGTAATTCAGGTTTTTCAGATAAGCCCAACCTTGCAGAATAAGTACAAATACCGTGAGGTAACGTGTGATTTGGTTCATTTTGCGCCGTCCACTTTCACCATCGCGCTGCATTTTTTGGAAATACGGCACTGCGATGGTAAGCAGTTGCACAACGATTGATGCCGAGATGTAGGGCATGATACCGAGGGCGAAGATAGATGCGTTGGAGAACGCACCGCCCGAGAACATGTCGAGCAACGACATCAAACCACCCTCCGTCTGCGCCCGCAATGCTTCGAGGGCGCTAGGGTCGATACCTGGCAGCACGATGAACGATCCGAAACGATAGATAAGGATAAACAGAATAGTTACCCCAAGTTTGTGCCGGAGTTCTTCGATCTTCCAGATATTTTTGATGGTTTCAATAAATTTCATGATGATTTAGAGTTTTACGATGCTTCCGCCTGCAGCCACGATAGCCTCTTCGGCCGCTTTCGAGAACGCATCTGCTTCCACTTCGATTTTTGCCGTGATTGTGCCTTTTGCCAAAATTTTAACCAAGTGTTTTGGTTTTACGATGCCAGCCTCAACAAGTGCGGCTTTGTCGATTTTGGTCAGTTTTGCACTTTCGGCCAACATCTGCAGAGCATCAAGGTTGATGGCTTTGTACTCTACGCGATTGATGTTGTTGAAACCGTATTTAGGCAGACGGCGTTGCAAAGGCATTTGACCGCCTTCGAAACCGATTTTGCGTTTGTAGCCCGAACGCGACTTTGCGCCTTTGTGGCCACGCGTAGAGGTGCCGCCTTTGCCCGATCCGGTGCCACGTCCCAAACGTTTACCTTCTCTTACGGAACCTGCTGCGGGTTTGATATTGCTTAAGTCCATTTCTTCGTTGTTTTTTTAAGTTTTGACTAATTGTTAACCGATGACTTTTACCAAGTGTTTCACTTTCTCGACCATGCCGCGAATGGCAGCAGTGTCTTCGTGTTCAACTACGGCATTCATCTTGTGCAATCCGAGTGCATCGAGTGTTGCCTTTTGTGTGTGGGGGCAGCGGATGCGACTTTTCACCTGTTGAATTTTAATCTTTGCCATAATTCACCTCACTTGTTTTATCCGTTAAACACTTTGTTCATAGAGATACCGCGGTTTTTGGCTACGGTGTAGGCATCGCGCATTTCGCTGAGGGCAGCGAATGTGGCTTTCACCAAGTTGTGAGGGTTCGACGAACCTTTCGATTTTGCCAAAACGTCGGTAATGCCAACGCTCTCGAGCACGGCACGCATAGCGCCACCAGCCTTAAGACCAGTACCCTGCGAGGCAGGAAGCAGAATTACTTCGGCACCGCCAAAGCGTGCAACCTGTTCGTGAGGAATTGTGCCTTTCAGCACGGGAACGCGGATAAGGTTCTTTTTTGCGGCTTCAACGCCTTTGGCCATTGCAGCCGAAACCTCGCCTGCTTTGCCAAGACCCCAGCCCACAATGCCGTTGCCGTTGCCCACAACTACGATGGCAGCAAATGTCATTGCGCGACCGCCTTTGGTAACTTTCGTTACGCGACTAACATGTACCAAGCGATCTTGCAATTCAACATCGTTGGTCGATTTTACTCTGTTATTATTTTCAGACATAGTTGTTCGTTATTAAAATTTAAGTCCACCATTACGGGCAGCGTCTGCCAATTCTTTTACACGACCGTGATAGAGATAACCATTGCGGTCGAATACCACGGTAGTGATGCCAGCCTCGAGGGCTTTTTTGGCGATGAGTTCACCCACTTTTGCAGCCTGCTCTTTTTTGGTCATTTTACCTTCGACTTTTTGCGAATCGGCAGCCACAAGGGTGCGACCTGCATTGTCGTCGATAATCTGAACATAGATTTGCTTATTGCTGCGGAACACCGTTAGGCGCGGACGCTCGGCGGTGCCTTTTATTGTGCGGCGGATATGCTCCTTAATCTTCAGTCTTCTTTCTAATTTATCAAACATGGTCGTATGATTTTCAATGTTTTACTTACCAGCGGTCTTACCAGCCTTTCTACGAATAATCTCGCCTTGGAACTTAACGCCTTTGCCTTTGTAAGGTTCAGGTTTGCGGAACGAGCGAATCTTAGCGCAAATCTGTCCCAGCAGTTGACGATCGCAACTTTCGAGAATGATGAGCGGGTTTTGGTTACGCTCCGAGATGGTTTGTACTTTCACTTCGGCAGGCAAACCAAGGTAGATGATGTGCGTGTAGCCGAGTGCGAGCTCGAGTACTTGACCGTTGTTGCTAGCGCGGTAGCCCACACCAACGAGTTCCAAAGTTTTTTTGTAGCCTTCCGACACACCCACAACCATGTTGTGAATAAGTGCGCGATACAGACCGTGTTGTGCGCGGCTTTCGCGTTCGTCGTCGGGGCGTGCAACGTGGCAAACATTGCCTTCGACCGTTACAGTGATGTTCGGGTTAACGATTTGTTTCAGTTCACCTTTTGGACCTTTCACGGTTACTTCGTTGTCTTTCACCGTTACGGTTACTCCTGCAGGAATTGCTATCGGTAATTTTCCTATACGTGACATTGCTCTTCCTCCATTAATAGATGTAACATAAAACTTCGCCACCAATTTTCTGCTCGCGAGCCTCTTTGTCGGTCATTACGCCTTTCGAAGTCGAAAGAATGGCGATGCCGAGGCCGTTGAGTACGCGTGGCATTTCGCGATAGCCTACATATTTACGCAAGCCCGGGGTCGACACTCTGATGAGTTGACGAACGGCGCTCACTTTGTTGGCTGGATCGTATTTCAAGGCAATTTTGATTGTGCCTTGAGGTCCATCTTCTACAAATTTGTAGTTCAAGATGTAACCCTTTTCGAAAAGGACTTTTGTGATCTCCTTTTTCAAGTTCGAGGCGGGTATGTCCACCACACGGTGATTGGCCTTGATGGCATTCCGCACTCTGGTCAGATAATCTGCGATTGGATCTGTCATAATGTTTTTGGGTTAAATTGATCCCGTCTGCCGGGACAATATTTATAAATCTTTTTCTTTTGCTTTCTTTTTACCAACTTGCTTTTTTCACACCTGGAATGAGTCCAGCCGAAGCCAATTCACGGAAGTCGATACGCGAAATGCCGAATTGGCGCATATATCCGCGTGGGCGACCCGAGATTTTGCAACGGTTGTGCAGGCGCACATACGAAGCATTTTTTGGTAAAAGTTGCAGCGATTCATAATCGCCAGCCTCGATGAGGGCTTTGCGCTTTTCGGCGTATTTTGCTACCAATTTAGCGCGTTTCACCTCGCGGGCTTTCATTGACTCTTTTGCCATTGTCTTATCCTTTTTTAGTTTTTCTTGAATGGTAATCCGAACTCTTTGAGCAGAGCGAGTCCCTCTTCGTCGGTTTTGGCTGTGGTTACGAATGTGATGTTCATACCCAGCAGTTTCTGAATGCCGTCGATGTTGATTTCTGGGAAGATGATCTGCTCGGTGATGCCCAGCGTGTAGTTGCCACGGCCATCGAGTTTCGAGTCGATTCCTTTGAAGTCGCGAATACGAGGCAGAGCCACGCGAATGAGGCGCTCGAGGAATTCGTACATTTTCTTATCTCTCAGGGTTACGCGTACGCCGATAGGCATTTTTTTACGCACCTTGAAGTTCGAGATATCTTTCTTCGAGAGGGTTTGTACGGCTTTCTGACCGGTGATGGCAGTCATCTCTTCGACGGCTGTGTCGATAATTTTTTTATCGGCTACGGCTATGCCAAGACCTTGGTTCAGCACTATCTTCTCGAGGCGAGGGCACTGCATTACGGATGTGTATCCGAATTGTTTTACCAATGTAGGAACGATGCGTTCCTTGTAATCTTGTTTCAAACTATCGGTTGCAATCATTTGAGTTCCTCCCCTGATTTTTTAGCGTAACGTACCAATTTGCCTTCTGCGTCTTTGCGGCGACCGATGCGAGTCGGTTTGCCAGTCTTTGGGTCAACAACGTTCAGATTCGAGATGTGCAGAGCCGCCTCTTTCTTCACGATGCCGCCTTGTGGGTTCTTTGCGTTGGGCTTGGTGCTTTTCGACACCATGTTGATACCCTCTACGATGGCGCGTTGTTTGTCGACAATGACTTTAAGCACACGACCTGTTTTGCCTTTGTCTTCGCCAGCGTTTACATAAACGGTATCACCCTTTTTTATGTGCAGTTTGCTCATTTTACTTACTGTGTTTTTGTTAAATTTAGAGTACTTCAGGCGCTAGCGAAATAATTTTCATGTTTGTGGCGCGCAATTCGCGTGCTACAGGACCGAAAATACGGCTACCGCGCATTTCGCCAGCGTTGTTCAACAGTACGCAGGCGTTGTCGTCGAAACGGATGTAGGAACCGTCGGCGCGGCGCACCTCTTTGGCAGTGCGAACCACAACGGCTTTCGACACGGTGCCTTTTTTAGCGTCGCCCGTGGGCAGAGCGCTTTTTACAGCAACTACAATGGTGTCGCCAAGTGTGGCGTAGCGTTTGCCTGTGCCGCCAAGCACACGAATGCAAAGTACCTCTTTAGCGCCGCTGTTGTCGGCCACTTTGAGTCTGGTTTCTTGTTGTATCATACTACTTCGCTTTTTCTATGATTTCTACTAATCTCCATTTCTTAGTCTTGCTCAATGGGCGAGTTTCCATGATGCGTACGGTGTCGCCAACGTTGCACTCGTTCTTCTCGTCGTGAGCATGGTACTTTTTCGTCTTATTGACGAATTTGCCATAAATAGGGTGTTTTTCTTTCCATTTCACAGCAACTACGATGGATTTATCCATTTTGTTGCTCGAAACCACGCCTATTCTTTCCTTTCTTAAATTTCTTGTTTCCATTTTTTGAACGTTCGTTATTGTTGTTGAAGTTCGCGTTGACGGAGTTCGGTTGCCATACGGGCAATCGTTTTACGTATTTCTCTTATTTGGGCAGGATTGTCGATAGGAGAAATGGCATGGTTCAAGGTAAGGCGAGCGAGTTCTTCGCGTTTTGCGCCTAGTTGCTCTTGAAGTTCATTGGTTGTGAGTTCTTTTATTTCTCTTGTTTTCATAATCCTTACACATTTTGAGATGGGTCATAATCGCGTCTTACGACGAACTTAGTTTTGATCGGCAGCTTTTGAGCAGCAAGGCGCAGGGCCTCTTTTGCTACTTCGAAAGGTACGCCGTCAACTTCGATAAGCATGCGTCCTGGGGTTACTGGTGCAACGAAACCTTCTGGGTTACCTTTACCTTTACCCATACGCACGTCGGCAGGCTTGCGGGTGAATGGTTTGTCGGGGAAAATGCGGATCCAGATTTGACCTTGACGCTGCATGTAACGCGTTACTGCTACACGAGCGGCCTCGATCTGTTGACCTGTGATCCAGATTGTGCCCAGCGACTTGATGCCAAACGAGCCGAAAGCCAATTGGTTGCCGCGAGAGGCCACCCCTTGTGGGTGTCCATCTTGCTGCCTTCTGTATTTAGTCTTTTTAGGTTGTAACATGGCTTGTTTTTTTCAAATGCGTTCGACAATTATTTTTTTCTCTTTCTGAAGCCTTTACCACCGCCATTACGTTCGCCAGCGTTGTTGCCGCCGCGATTGTTGTTGGTTTCTTTGGTTGCAAAGTTGGGAGCGAGGTCTCTCTTGCCATACACTTCGCCACGGCAGATCCACACTTTAACACCGATTTGTCCAACTTTGGTGAGGGCCGAAGTTTGGCAGTAGTCGATGTCAGCGCGGAAGGTGTGCAGCGGTGTGCGGCCTTCTTTGTACATCTCGGAGCGAGCAATTTCTGCTCCATTCAGACGACCTGATACCAGCACTTTGATGCCTTCGGCACCCATGCGCATGGCAGAGGCAATGGCTGTTTTGGCGGCTTTACGATAGGCAATTTTGCCTTCGATCTGGCGAGCGATGTTGTTGGCCACGATAACAGCGTCCAAGTCGGGGCGTTTAACCTCGAAGATGTTAAGTTGCACCTCTTTGTCGGTGATTTTCTTCAATTCTTCTTTCAGCTTGTCAACCTCCTGACCGCCTTTGCCGATGATCATACCGGGGCGAGCGGTGCAAACGGTGATTGTAACAAGTTTCAGTGTGCGTTCGATTACGATTCTCGAAAGACTGGCTTTTGCAAGACGGGCGTTCAGGTATTTTCTGATTTTGCTGTCCTCGAGCAAGGTGTCACCATAGTTTTTGCCACCATACCAGTTCGAATCCCAACCGCGAATGATTCCGAGGCGGTTGCTGATTGGATTAATTTTCTGTCCCATCTGGCTTAATCTTTATTATCGTTATTAATTTTCGTATCAACAAACACTGTGATGTGATTCGAGCGTTTGCGTACGCGGTAGCCGCGTCCTTGAGGAGCGGTGCGCAGGCGTTTGAGCATGCGGGCCGAGTCAACATAAACGGCACTTACATACAGGTTGCCATTTTCGGCCTTCTGTTCGGTTTTTTGTTCCCAGTTGGCGATGGCCGATTTCAGTGCTTGTTCCATTTTCACGGAAGCATCTTTGGTCGAGAAGCGCAGCATGCCAAGGGCTTTGTTCACTTCTACACCACGAATCATGTCGGCAACGAGGCGCATTTTGCGCGGCGAGGTCGGCACGTCGTTCAGTTTAGCGAAGTAAACCGTGCGCCGGGCTTCTTTCCTTTTTTCGGCAGATATTCTTTTTCTTTTGCCCATATTTGTTTTTACTTTTTTATTTTACAAAACTAATGTGCAACGGTTTACTTTCTATTTCCTGCGTGTCCGCGGAAGATGCGGGTCGGGGCGAATTCGCCAAGTTTGTGACCGACCATATTTTCCGTAATATAAACAGGGATGAATTTGTTGCCGTTGTGAACTGCAATTGTGTGACCTACGAAATCAGGCGAGATCATCGAGGCGCGTGCCCATGTTTTGATTACGGATTTTTTGCCGCTTTCATTCATATCAAGCACTTTTTTCTCGAGTTTCAGGTTGATATATGGTCCTTTTTTCAATGAACGACTCATAAATTACTCTCCTTTTTATTTGTGTTTCCTTTCAATAATGTACTGATTCGAGAGCTTCTTAGGTGCGCGTGTCTTCTTGCCTTTAGCCAGCAAGCCTTTGCGCGAGCGTGGATGTCCGCCCGAAGCGCGTCCTTCGCCACCACCCATTGGGTGATCGACAGGGTTCATGGCTACGCCACGGTTGCGTGGGCGACGACCGAGCCAGCGGCTGCGACCTGCTTTACCCGATTTCTCGAGGGCGTGATCGGCATTGCCTACGCTGCCAACGGTTGCTTTGCATGCGGCAAGCACTTTGCGAATTTCACCCGAGGGCAGTTTGATGATGACGTACTTGCCTTCGCGCGATGTGATTTGCGCAAATGTTCCAGCGGAACGAACAAGTGCTGCACCCTGTCCTGGACGCAACTCGATGTTGTGTACAATAGTACCCAGAGGAATATTTTCCATGGGGAGCGCGTTGCCAACTTCGGGAGCGGCTTCGGCGCCAGAGAGCAATTTCTGACCTACTTGCAGTCCATTCGGTGCAAGAATGTACGCTTTTTCACCGTCGGCATAGTAGAGCAGCGCAATGCGAGCCGAACGATTCGGATCGTATTCGATGCTTTTTACCGTTGCCGGCACGCCGTCTTTGCTACGGCAGAAATCAATTACTCTATACTTTCTCTTGTGACCGCCACCAATGTAGCGCATGGTCATTTTACCGGTGTTGTTACGACCGCCAGTTTTGCCATGACCAAAAACAAGAGACTTCTCTGGTGTGCTGGCGGTAATTGCGTCGAACGCACCAATAACTTTGTGTCTTTGCCCCGGTGTAGTGGGCTTTAATTTACGTACAGCCATTTCTGTTTATTAAATGTTGCTATAAAAATCGATTGAATCTCCTTCTTTCAGCGTTACGATGGCCTTTTTGTAGATGGCCGTGTGACCATTCACTACGCCACTTTTGGTGTAGCGGCTTTTCGCTTTGCCGTGCACGTTGGAGGTGTTTACGTCCACCACGGTAACGTTATACAGGGATTCTACCTCGGCCTTGATTTCCAATTTGTTGGCTTCGGGAACAACACGAAAACCGACGCGATTGAATTTCTCGCCGACTTTGGTCATCTTCTCTGTAACGATTGGTTTGATGATTACTGACATACGAATTTTCCTCCTTATGCATTAAAATGTTGCTCAATTCCTGCAATGGTTGCCTCTGGAAGCACCACAACAGCATTGTCCAGAATTTCATAAGTGTTTAATTCTGAGACAGTTATAACTTTCGCATTCTGAAGGTTACGAGCCGACAAATATACAAATTTATTTGCTTCTGGCAAAATTACAAGTGATTTTTTGTCGTCGATCTTCAGATTTTTCGTCATAGCCACAAAATCTTTGGTTTTTGGTGCCTCGAAATTGATGGCATCAACAACGATGATTTGTCCTTGAGCGGCTTTGTACGACAGGGCCGAACGGCGTGCGAGTTGTTTCAGTTTTTTGTTCAGTTTGAAACTATAGTCGCGCGGAACGGGACCAAACACGCGAGCACCGCCCACCAATACTGGCGAGTTGATGTCGCCACGACGAGCGCCGCCGCCGCCTTTTTGGCGACCAAGTTTGCGGGTAGAACCCGACAGTTCGCTGCGTTGTTTCGATTTGTGAGTGCCCTGACGGCGGTTAGCCAAATACTGCTTTACGTCGAGGTAGATGGCGTGGTCGTTAGGCTCAATGCCGAAAATTTCGTCTTTCAGTTCGACTTTCTTTCCGGTGTCTTCTCCTTTGATGTTATATACGCTCAGTTCCATTATTTTTCGATTAAAATGATTGAACCTTTAACGCCCGGCACCGATCCTTTGATAACCAACAGATTGTGTTCTGGCATTACTTTGATTACTTGAAGGTTTTGCACCGTTACGCGGTCGCCACCCATGCGGCCTGCCATGCGCATGCCTTTGAATACTTTCGAGGGATACGACGATGCACCCAGCGAACCTGGAGCACGCAGACGGTCGTCTTGGCCGTGTGTCGATTGTCCTACACCTCCGAATCCGTGGCGTTTTACTACGCCTTGGAAACCTTTACCTTTCGACGTTCCAACGGCATCAACCCAGTCGCCTTCTTCGAAGACTTTGTCGACGGTGATGACGTCGCCCAGTTTGTAGGCGTCGCCGAAACTCTTGAACTCAACCAAGTGTCCTTTGGGGGCTGTGCCAGCCACTTTGCAGTGACCAACCTCGGCTTTGGTGGTGTGTTTTTCTTTCACATCGCCATAGCCAAGTTGCAGGGCTTCGTAGCCGTCGCGTTCAACGGTTTTCACCTGCGTAACCACACATGGACCAACTTCGATAACAGTGCATGGAATGTTTTTTCCCTCGGCACTGAAAACGGATGTCATTCCGATTTTTTTTCCAATTAATCCTGGCATTTCAATTAAATTTTAATTATTTCTTTTTTTCTTATTCAGAAAGTATTAGCCTTTGATTTCGACTTCAACACCCGAAGGCAACTCGAGGCGCATCAGAGCGTCGATGGTTTGCGTGGTGCTGCTGTAGATGTCGATAAGGCGTTTGTACGACGAGAGTTCGAACTGTTCGCGCGATTTTTTGTTGACGAACGTCGAGCGGTTTACGGTGAAGATGCGTTTGTGCGTTGGCAGCGGAATTGGACCGCTAACTACTGCGCCTGTGGCTTTCACTGTTTTTACGATTTTCTCAGCCGATTTGTCGACCAAGTTGTGATCGTACGATTTGAGTTTGATTCTGATTTTTTGACTCATTGTTTTTTTGATGATTAATAATTTTGTTTTTTTGAAGAACCGCTCGTGCGTTAAGAGTCATACGCTAACGCACGGCGATTCATCATTTTTTCAGATTTTACAAGAGATCGACGCGACCTTTGGCTTCTTCAACTACGGCTTTAGCAATAGAGGTAGAAACTTCAGCATAGTGCGAGAACTCCATCGACGAGGTGGCACGACCCGATGTGATGGTGCGCAGTGCGGTAACGTAACCGAACATTTCGGCCAGTGGCACTTTGGCTTTCACAATGCGTGCGCCCGTGCGGCTCGATTCCATGCCTTCGACTTGTCCGCGGCGTTTGTTAAGGTCGCCGATGACATCGCCCATGCTCTCTTCGGGAGTAACAACCTCCAACTTCATGATAGGCTCGAGCAGTGCAGGTTTTGCTTTTGCGCAAGCGTTTTTGAAGGCGATTTGAGCGCAGATTTCGAACGAAAGTTGATCGGAATCGACTGGGTGGAACGAACCATCGACCAAAACCACTTTGAGCGAGTCGACTGGATAGCCAGCCAGAACGCCGTTCTTCATAGCGGCTTGGAAGCCTTTCTGTACCGAAGGAATGAACTCCTTAGGAATGTTACCACCTTTCACTTCGTCGACAAATTGCAAGCCGCCTTCCCAACCTTCGTCGGCAGGACCAACTTTTACAATGATGTCGGCAAATTTACCACGACCACCCGACTGTTTCTTGTAAACCTCGCGCAGATCGACGGTTTGCGTGATGGCCTCTTTGTACGAAACTTGTGGACGACCTTGGTTGCACTCTACTTTGAATTCGCGTTTCAAACGGTCGATAATGATCTCCAAGTGCAGCTCGCCCATGCCCGAGATGACGGTTTGACCCGATTGCTCGTCGGTGTGAACGGTGAAGGTTGGATCCTCTTCGGCCAGTTTCGAAAGACCAATGCCAAGTTTATCGACATCGGCTTGCGATTTTGGTTCAACTGCGATACCGATAACTGGATCGGGGAAGTCCATCGATTCGAGAACGATTGGAGCCTCTTCGGCGCAGAGTGTATCGCCAGTGCGAATATCTTTGAAACCTACGCCAGCACCTATGTCGCCAGCGCCGATTACATCGACAGGATTTTGTTTGTTGGAGTGCATTTGGAAGATACGCGAGATGCGTTCTTTCTTGCCCGAGCGCGAGTTGTAGACATACGAGCCAGCGTCGAGGTGACCCGAGTAGACGCGGAAGAAGCAGAGACGACCAACATACGGGTCTGTGGCAATTTTGAATGCCAGAGCGCACAAAGGTTCATCTTCGCTTGGTTGGCGCGTGAGTTTTTTGTCTGGATCGCGTGGGTCGGTACCATCTACATGAGCGGTATCGAGTGGCGAGGGCAGATAGGCGCAGACTGCATCGAGCAGTGGTTGAACGCCTTTGTTTTTGAACGACGAGCCGCAGATGATTGGGTTAATCTGCATCGAAACAGTGCCTTTGCGCAGTGCGGCTTTTATCTCGTCCTCGGTGATGGTTGCGGGATCGTCGAAGTATTTCTCCATCAGAGCATCGTCGACGCCAGCCAGCGTCTCGAGCATCTTGTCGCGCCACTCTTCGGCTTCGGCAACGAGTTCAGAAGGAATGTCGTCAACTTCGTATTCAGCACCCATGGTCTCGTCGTGCCAGTAGAGGGCTTTCATGCGAACAAGGTCGATGATGCCTTTGAAGTGTTCTTCGGCACCAATCGGGATTTGGATTGGGCAGGGGTTTGCGCCAAGAACATCGTGAATTTGTTGCACAACATCGAAGAAGTTGGCACCCGAGCGGTCCATTTTGTTCACATAGCCAATGCGAGGCACATTGTACTTATCGGCCTGACGCCAAACGGTTTCGGACTGAGGTTCTACACCACCAACGGCGCAGAAAGTAGCCACGGCACCATCGAGAATACGCAGCGAGCGTTCAACCTCTACGGTGAAGTCAACGTGCCCCGGGGTATCGATCAGGTTGATTTTATACTTATTGTTGTTGTAGTTCCAATAGGCTGTAGTTGCAGCCGAGGTAATGGTTATACCGCGCTCTTGCTCTTGCTCCATCCAGTCCATGGTGGCAGCGCCATCGTGCACTTCGCCTATCTTGTGTGTAAGACCTGTGTAGAACAGGATACGCTCCGAAGTGGTGGTTTTGCCAGCATCGATGTGAGCCATGATGCCGATGTTGCGCGTAAAATGCAAATCTTTTTTAGCCATCTCTTATACCCTATTAAGATTAGAAACGGAAATGTGCGAATGCGCGGTTTGCTTCAGCCATGCGGTGGATTTCCTCTTTGCGTTTGAAGGCGCCACCTTGGTTGTTGTATGCATCGATAATTTCGGCAGCCAGTTTTTCGGCCATCGAATGTCCCGAGCGTTTGCGCGCAAAAATAATCAGGTTTTTCATCGAGATTGATTGTCTCCTATCGGGGCGGATTTCGGTAGGAACTTGGTAGGTAGCGCCACCAATACGGCGCGATTTCACTTCGACTTGAGGTGTGATGTTGTCGAGAGCGTTTTTCCAAATCTCGAGAGGAGTTTTTTCCTCGTTAGGAAGTTTGGCTTTCACCAAATCAAGAGCGGTGTAGAAGATGTCGAACGAAATGCTTTTCTTTCCGTCGAACATCAGGTGGTTGACAAATTTTGTCACCATCACTTCGTTAAAAACGGAATCCGGCAGGATTACGCGTTTTTTTGGAGTTGATTTTCTCATTTTTCAAAAAAGTTACGTTTTTGTTTTGGCTGTGCTTGTGTCTTCAACGCGTTCCGCCGAACGCATTTACTCAACCGTGTACTTTGCTCAAAAAATCAAAAACAATTTTAGACTTCTGTGTTAGGTAAAGGAGTTAGTTATTTTTTCGGACGTTTTGCGCCGTATTTCGAGCGGCGTTGAGTGCGCGACGTAACGCCAGCGGTGTCGAGCGTGCCACGAACGATGTGGTAACGAACACCTGGCAGGTCTTTTACACGACCACCACGCACCAGCACGATGGAGTGCTCTTGCAGGTTGTGTCCTTCGCCTGGGATGTAGGCATTGACCTCTTTGGCATTTGTCAGGCGCACACGGGCTACTTTACGCATCGCCGAGTTAGGCTTTTTTGGTGTGGTGGTATACACACGCACGCAAACGCCACGGCGTTGTGGGCAAGAGTCCAAGGCTGGCGCCTTGCTGTTGTCTTCCAAAACTACCCTTCCTTTTCTAACCAATTGTTGAATTGTAGGCATTTTTTCTGATTTTTGATTACTTAAAACTTATTATTTGTCCCTACTATTAGGGGCTGCAAAATTACTACTTTTTTCTGAACCGACAAAAAGTTATGAACAATTTTTTTCAAAAAATGCATTTTTCGTGGTTGAGCGAGCAAGGAATGCGGAATTGACGCGGGTTAGCAGGCTTTTCAGCCTGATTTTTTATTTGAAAATTTGAGGATTTGAAAATTGTCGGTTTCCACAGCAGGCTGCAAAAACATAACGCTGCTGCCCTACAACAACGACAGTAGGGACGCGGCGCGCCACGTCATTATAATCATCGAATTATTG